>JAJPHX010000170.1 GCA_021325075.1 Nitrososphaeraceae archaeon
CATGATTGCTCCGCCGGCGATAAGCAGGATCGGGCCCCTTCTTAATCGCAATTTATACGTGGTTGGGTGCCTTTGGTAATAATATATTCCTATCAAAGAAAATATGAGAAGATAATAGCTTTTGCTGGCCGCAGAAAATGTAGCAGGTTGATAGTTATAGAACAAGGTATAAGAGCGCGTTTTGCACATACAGGACAGAAAAGATGGACGGATCTTCTCATCAGGCAAAAAAACCAAAGGGTTTTGATGCTATTATCACAGCAATCAACATGGCTGCAATGGGGGCCGGGATTGCAGCTGCAGTCATTGCAGCTAACAAGAGCAAGTCCGCAAGCACTGACGCAAAAAGGATTGAAAAGAGTGTGGGTGAGCTGAACGCCAAGTTTGACAAGATTTCAGAGCAGCTAAAGAGCATGCAGCCAAAGATCGAGGTTCCAGCAACGACTACAAAGGAAGCAGAGAAAAAGCCGGAAAACGGGACGCAGCAACAGCCGCCAAAGCCACAGGACGTCATTTACGTAAGAAAGTCGTCAGAGTTTTCCTTCTACAACTAGGTTATATTACAAAGACTCCATTCCCGTTTATACCGCATTTCTTTTTTCATTATTGATTGCTATTAAAAGTAATAGCAGTGGCGGCGCTTGCTGTCGCAATTGCTGTTGCAGTGTTTGTATTTGCGATGCCCCAGCCGGGCGAGCCGGGCGCACCGAACGTCAAGTTTACCGAGTTCACTCCTGACAGGACAGACATCAAGGTCGGCGAGTCGACTAAGGTGGTGTTCAACGTGCAGAACCTTGAAGAAAGGAGCATCAACGGCTCAAAAGTAATGATTGTCATCGAGCCTTCAGGCTACCAGCCCTACCTTTCGATTAGCGACCCCGCTGTAGAGCTGCCAGTGATGCAGGGCAAGGATGCGCGGACAGGCCAGATGCAAGTTGTGATAACTGCCGCAAGCTCGCCGGCTAAAGAAGCGGTGTACACGGTCAAGGGCATATTACTAGCAGATGGCAAGCAGACCGATGTCAGGAACTTTGACTTGAAGATAAGCCAGCAGTAGTCTTGTAGCTGGTCATGCGCTCGTACTGCAGGCGGAAGAGTTCTATGACGCCGGGCACTCCCTGCTCGCTGACGTAACAGCTTATCCACCCTGACTGCGGGATAAAGTGGTGCGGCAGCGCCTTGCTTTCTGCTATCAGCTTTTTGCCAGCATCCTTTGGGAACGGCAGGTCGGCAAGCTCGTCTCCATGCATGTGTCCCATCTCCCTGCCGTTGACCCTGAACTCGATTCCGCCAAAGCGGTGATCGTGAGTTGTCACCCCGGGCCAGCTGAGAAGCTCGCGCTTTACTGCCTCGCTTGGAGTCTCCATCATTGTTATGACGTAGCCGGCCTACTTAAGTGGGGCAGTAGTTTCCGGCTTGGCTGGTAGCCCAAGCCTTACCTAGAGCACAAAGTATTCTGCTTCTGGATGGTGCACCACTATGGCCGCCGTTGACTGGTCTGGCACTATCTGGCCGGATTCTGTCAGAGTCATGCCGGATTTCGCAGGGTCAAGTATCTGCCATACAAGGTGATGCTGCAAAATGTCTGGGCAGCTTGGGTAGCCCCAGCTGTAGCGCAGGCCGCGCTTGCTTCCTATCTTTAGTTCCTCGCGCACTTTGGCGTTGATCCATTCTGCCATGGCTTCTGCTGTCTCTACTGCAAGGCCGTGCAGGTAATAGGAGTCAGTATATTTGTCCTGCTTGTTCCACCGATCGATTGTCTCTGTCACCTTGCTTCCGGCAGTCACAGACTGGAACGCCGCAACATCGTTCCGCCCGAAATAGTCTGTAAGGCACAGGTGCTTTTCCTTTGACGAGCGCGGGAACTCAAACACCACCTGCTTGTCATCTGGCAAATCAATTGCCAGCTTGCCGCTGCCGCCCTGCCCGGGCGTCAGGTTGTGGCACCGATAATAGCCGTAGACTGCGCGGGGCTCAAACAACTTTTCCTTAATCACGCGCTCCTTCCATTCATGAAACAATTCCAAAGCTTCTGGATCACTGTCTCCTTTGCCTCTCATTCCCCATTGCAATACAAAGAGCGATTTTTTGTTGATGTACTTCCATACATCATGTAAGTCAACCTGCGACGGCTCTATCCTCACCGGCCTGTTGATGTGCGGCGGGATCGGCGGCTCTACTGGCTTGATGCCGCTGTACGGTAATTGCGATTGGTCGACTGCCGCAACTTGCTTGTCGTTCCATTTCTCCAGTTTGCCTTTCCATTCACCGACAAACTGCTTGCGCTCTGGCGACATCAGCTTGTTCATCACCCTCAGCCCATCAAACGCGGTCTTGCAGTAGAATACTCCCGGCTCGTATATGCTGCCGTCCTTTGCAATCCTATTGATGTAGCTGCTGTTGATTGCCGCCCCTCCGCAGAGCACCGGCACTATCATATTGTTTTGCCGGGCGTGCTCTACAAAGTACTGCATCTGCTTTGAAGTTGACACGAGCAACGCGGACAGCCCCACGGCATCGGCCTTGACCTCGCTTATCTTTTCCAGTATCTTTTGCATCGGCACCTGCTTGCCAAGGTCGTAGACGGTGTAACCGTTGTTCACGAAAATTGTCTTCACCAGGTTCTTGCCTATGTCGTGCACGTCACCATAGACTGTGCATAGCACCAGCTTGCCCTTGCTCACACCTTCCTGCTTGATCAAATATTTTTCCAGCTCTGCAACTGCCGCCTTCATGCATTCTGCCGACTTTAGCACAAAGGGCAGGATGAGCTCGCCTGCTCCAAACTTGTCACCCACCTCTTTCATCGCAGGAAGCAACACTTCGTTGAGTGTTTCAACTGCCGCCTCATGGGCCGCTTCCTTTGGCGCCTCAAGCACAAGCCGGCCGTCCCTTCTGGCGACCTTGCCACCGCGCGTCCGGTCGCCTATAGCCTGCACCACGTCGTCCTCTATGCCTTCCTTCAGACGGTTGACAATCCGGAAATGGCAGCGCTTGCCAGCTTCCCAAGCAGGGTCAACTTCAACCCTTTTCGTCGGACCAGTGGCAACTGCTTTCGAGCCTTCAAAAAATGATATCAGCTCCGCAAGGGCGTTTGGATGCTTGTTAAAGATCAGATCCTCTGCCAGCTTTTTCTGCTGCTCGTCTATCTCTGGGTATGCGATAATGTCGCGTGCGTTTATTATGACAGTGTCAAGCCCTGCCTTGAGCGCGTGGTAAAGGAAGACAGAGTTGACCACTTTTCGCGCGGCTGCCGGAAGGCCAAAGCTGACGTTGCTCAGCCCAAGCGTGGTAAATGCCTCTGGAAATTTCTGCTTGACTAGCCTGATGCCTTCTAGCGTGTTCTTGGCAGAATCTACAAATTCCTGCTCGCCTGTGGCAAGCGTGAACGTCAGGACATCAAAGAGGAACTGCCATGGCTTTAGCCCGTACTGCCTGCCGGTGTCGTAGAGCAGCTGCGCAGTTTCAACTTTTTCTTCCGGCGTCTTGGCCATCCCCTTCGGCCCAATGCACATCGCTACCGCCGGCAGCCCGTACCTTGCCATCATTGGCGCAAGCGCATGGAACCGGCTGCCATCGCCTTCAAGGTTTATCGAGTTGATTATCGGCCTGCCGGGGATCTGCCTGATTGCAGAATCGATAACCTTCGGGTCAGTCGAGTCTATCACCAAAGGCGCGTCTATCTCTAGGCTCAGCCGCTTGACAAGCCGGGTCATGAACTCTTGCTCGTCAGAGCGCTCGGTGGTCGCGACGCACACGTCAAGGCAGTGCGCGCCGTCCTCCACCTGCGCCCTTGCAAGATCAACCAGCCCGTCAAAGTCATTGTTGAGCACAAGCTCTTTGGCCTTTTTAGACCCCTGGGTGTTGAGGCGCTCCCCTATTATCAGGGGCGGCGGCTCCTGTCTTATGTCCACTGCCTTTAGCGCAGAACTCACCCGCGGGACCAAATTTCAGATGTTTATTTATTAAGCCACTATATTTGCTATTCAGAAAGTCAAAAAAAGTAAACAGTATACCGAAAATTCTACCTAACCTGTTTTATAATAAAAAAGCAAGTAACAAGCATGGCTACGATTCAACAATTCAAATTTAAGGGTAACGGCTCCGCCGGCCTCATAGAGACGGTGTACTCTATCGTAAGGAGCAAAAGCGGCAAGGTCACAAGCAGGGACCTTGACCAGATGATAGGTAACAAGCAGGATGTCAGGTTTGCGATAACCCGGCTTACAGTCCAAGGCAGGATAAAGAGGATAAGGGGCTTTGGCAAGGTCGGGATCGAGTATTTCTATAAAGACATCGCCAGCCAGCCACAGCAAAAGATGAGGATAGAGCAGGCTACCTTCTAAGGTCCAGTGCCTTTCTCAGCTCTCCGATGTGCCGCGGGTCTGTCCCGCAGCATCCCCCGATCATCCTAATGTTTTTGTACTTGCCGACAAAGTCTGCAAGCGCCTTCGCTATTTCATCCGGCTCCATCTTGTAGACAGCGCGACCGCCCTCGTTGTGTGGCATGCCGGCGTTTGGCATCACGAGTATAGGCAGGTCCTGCTCGCCAAGCCACCTCACGCTTGAGGCCATCTCGTGCGGCCCGGTTGAGCAGTTGAGCCCAAATACGTCGATCTTCATGTCGCTTACCGTGGTGTAGGCGGCCTGAACGCTTGTTCCAAGGAGCATCTTGCCGTACTGGTCAAGCGTGACATTGGCAATGATCGGCACCTGTTTGCCCGCCTTTTCCATCGCCTCGTGGCAGGCCTCTATTGCCAGCTTTACCTCCAAGATGTCTTGGCTTGTCTCTATGAGCAGCGCGTCGACGCCTCCGAGGATGAGGCCCTGCGCTTGCAGCGAAAACGCCTCACTTATCTCGTCAAGGGGCTTTTGCCCGAGGTCCGCGTCGTTAGAGCTTGGCAGGTATCCGCTTGGGCCCATCGACCCTATGACATAGCGCGGCCTGTCATTGAACTCGTCGCAAACTTCTCTTGCAAGCTCGGCAGCTTTTTTGTTAAACTCTATGGTCTGATCACCATAGCCGTATTCCTCAAGTTTGAACCTGTTTGACCCAAAGGTGTTGGTCTCTACGCAGTCGGCACCGGCCTTTAGATAGCTTCTGTGGATCTGCTTTATCCACTCAGGCCTTGACAGTATGAGGCCGTCGTTAAAGCCGTCCTTGCCGTCTGGAAAATCCTCCGGCTTTGGGTTGAGGCGCTGGATCTCTGTCCCCATCGCACCATCAAAAAGCAATACGCGCTTTTTAGCTGCCTCCAGAAAAGGCTCTCTGTCTGCCAACATTGCAAATAGCCTGCAATCGAGTTTAAAACCTTTGGAAAATTAACACGATTGGCAAGAACTGTTGACATAGGGTCTCTAAACTGCAATTCCGCAGTTATGAGGCAGTATGATGGCAACAGTTGTTCAGGAAAAGACTTCATTATCTCGAAATGCCTCGATCCCGCCTTCGGTGCTCCTCGTAGGCAAAAAGCGCGCACTGGACTACATTGCACCGGCATTATTCAGGATAAACAATACTGGAGAATTGATCATCAAGGCGACTGGCAGCCTCAGCATAGTGACTGCAGTTGATGTTGCGGAAATGATAAAGCGCGACGTGGAGAACCTTGCGACCCAGTCTATAATTCTAGGCACCGATGAGCTGGTGATTGCGACAGGAGAGAGAAAGCGCATGTCGTGCATCGATATCCACCTGATCAAGGTCAGCCCGATAGCAGTGGCTCCGCCAACAATAGATGTCCATGTGCCTGTCGAAGAGGCAATAGCATCTCCTGCAATTGAGATTCCAATTGAAGAACCAACGCCTGCCGTTGCAGCTGAAGTGCCCGTGATTGTTGCAGAAGAAAAAACAAAGAAGCCAAGGGCAAAAAGAAAGTCGTCGACTGCTGCAAAGAAAAAGTTGACAAGCAGGAAAAAGAAGGCAGCTGCGTAAGCGCTGCTCGTTTTCCCATATTTTCAACTTATCCTTACCTTGAAGTAATAGGAGGCAGAGTCGCCTTCCCTGTTCTGGTGGTTTATCCGCAGGTAGTAATCTCCGTCTGCCAGCGTGTCGTCAACAACAAAAACTGACATTGTCTGGTTATCGCCGGCTTCAAGTGTGCCAAGAAAATCATTTGATGGGTATTGGTAGATATACACTGTAACAGGAAGGACGTGCAAAGTATCGTTATAGTAGTCATTTGCGAGAAACGTTAGCGTCGAGCCTTTCTCCAGACTTGTTGTTGTCTCGCCTGTTGATCCAAAAACCTCTGAAACGTCTTTGATGTATAGCATGTCTCTTCCCCAGCCAAATGTAGTCAGGTTCCCAAGATACTGGGTGTCATTGTAGATCATTACTATCCGCGGAAGCGGCGCAGTCGCAAAAGACGGAACTATCGGAGATATTATTGGCACGACGGAATTGAAGTACAGGCTAATGAATATCACAAATGCAGTTCCTACAGCACCGCCTGCGATAACAGGGGCTAAACTGTCATTGCCCACGCGTGCAAGTGATCAATGCTTCTTTTGAGCTTTTACCTAAACGCTACGGCGTGACTCTGGACATCGTCCTTGGGAACAGGACGGTATCCTTGATGTCTTCAGCGTTTGTTATCCAGCGCACGAGGCGCTCGATGCCAAGCCCAAAACCGCCGTGCGGCACCGATCCGTACTTTCTCAGGTCAAGGTACCAATCGTAGGCTGCAGGGTCAAGCCCTTCTTTTCTTATTCGGGTAGTCATTGAAACAATGTCGTCTTCCCTCAGCCCGCCGCTCGATATCTCGCCAAAGCCCTGTGGGGCAAGCATGTCAGCGGCAAGCCCGATGCCCTGGTTATCAGAATCTTCCTTGACGTAGAACGGCTTGACTGCGATGGGATAGCCGACCACGAACATTGGCTTTGTGGCGTTCTTTGTCAGCTCGCGCTCGGAATCGATGCTCAGGTCATCGCCGAACTGGATCTCGCGCTTGCTGCCATCTTCCTGCGTGACCATGAACCCTTTCGATTTCAGAACCTTGATGACTTTATCGTACGGCACTCTTTCAAAGGGCGGCTCGACCTTTTTGAGGTCAACCGTGTCGCGCTTTAGGTACGCCAGCTCCTCCGCCCTTTCCCTTACGGTGTTCTGTATAACGTACGACACCAGCTGCTCCTCTACCTTCAGTATGTCTTCTAGTGTGACCCACGGCGCCTCTGCCTCAAGGTGTGAAAATTCTGCCAGGTGCCTCACCGTCCGGGACTTTTCAGCCCGGAACGACGGAGTCAGGCTCCACACAGGCCCGAGCGAAAATATCATTGCTTCCAGATACAGCTGCGCGCTCTGCGACAGGTATGCCTCTTCGTCAAAGTATTTCAGCTTGAATAGAGTTGAGCCTCCTTCCACCGCGCCCTTGACTATTGTGGGCGCTGTCACTTCCATCCACCCGTTTTCTACAAACCAGCGCCGGCCAAAGTCAAGGACAGACGCCCGCACCTTTGCCATCGCGACCATCTTGCGCGTCCGGAGCGCCAGGTGCCGCTTGTCAAGCAACAACTCGTCGCTCTGGTACTCGCCGATTGGATAGTCGGCGCCGGCAACATTGTATATCTTCAAATCCTTTCCCTTTATTTCGTAGCCTCCCTCCGGCGCCCTTGCATCCTGGCTGACAATGCCCGTGGCTTCTATCGACGACTCGATCGTAAGGCTGGCTGCCTTTTCAACAGGAAAGACGCACTGGATCACGTCGCCTCTGTCATCGCGTATCAAGACAAACGCGTTCTCTTTTTGCTTTCTCAGCCGGTAAACCCATCCCCGGATGGTGACCTGCTTGCCGACATTTTCAGAGGACTTGATCTGGCCTGCCCGGAGGGACATTTTCAGGCTTTAGTCTCTGTCCGGATTCTTAAGTGTATAGTCAAAAATAGAAAGTGCCGGTCTGCACCGGCTCTCGGGAATCTTCTTGTTGTTAGTTTGTACGGTAACATTGCTTCTCACCGGCCTTGTCCGGAGGCGGGTCTTGCAGCAGGGGCAATCCCTTCCATCCCATTTCATAAAGACGCTGCAGTAGCAGCACCACTTGTCGCCGTACGCGTAGCGCAGCCGCGATTCTTCTAGCGTCCTTGACCTGTAGCGGGCGCAGGTGCCGATGCAGTAAGCCATGCGATCACCAAAATAAAAAAGAGTTAGGCGGCGACTTTTCTTGCTCTCCTGCCCATCACAAAGAACGCGCCGGCAATGCTGCCAAAGATTGCACCCAAGATGCCGATAAAGCCGGCCATCTGTCCCAGTCCACCTGCAAGCCATGACGTTCCAGAGCCCTCAGGAGCATTTCCATACGTGGTTTTCTCTGCGGACTGCACTTTTTCCGCAGCCAGAATAGTGTTGTCGTTGCAGTTGCCCCTATTGATGCCAAGCTCGTCACATTTTGCCAGCTGTTCCTTTGTGGCCGTTCCCGTGCTGCCCCCACTGTTGTCTACATATTGCGCGTACGACTGTTGCATTGGTAGCAGGGCTAAAAGCCCTGCTGCGATTGCCATTATGGCTATTTGTTTGATCATGCGTGTTGCTATGTGCTCGGACCTGATAATCCTGAGTTCCGAACTCTTAGTTCCACGACTGTTCTGGAACCAGAACACCGTTGCCGCAGCGGTACCTAAACAGCAAGTAGACGAGAAAGCCTGCCACTAATGCTCCTGCAAACAAGAACGAGATCACCGGCACGGGCGAAAAGTCAGACACATTGCTCTCGCCTCTTGCAGCAACCACTTTTTGGCTCGACATCTGGACAGATTCGTCGACCGTAGGTCTTTCATACGGGGTATCAGGCAGCTGGCTGGCAGGGTCGTCGATAGGCGGAGGCGCCTGTATTACAAGCCCGTTTGGCTGCACGTAGTAGAACAGGAAAAAGCTGGCTGCAAGAAACACTGCAAGCGCGGCTATGCCGGGTGCCAGCGAAACCCAAAAGTGGTCACCTGCCTGCTTTACTTTTGGCTTTGTCGCCTTTTCGATCAGGCTGTGCTTCCACATCTTCCATGCTTCAAGCCAGAAGATGGCCGCAGCTGCCGATGGCACCAAAACGCCATAGATTGAAAGTGAGCTGGCGCTCAAGACAACATACAGCGCCGCGATTGTTGTAAAGATGCTTGCGTAGAACGCAAAGCGCGGTATCATGAACCGGCCAAAGCTGACATACGATTCAAGCGCCTTGACCTTGACCTTCCTTGTGACAAAGACCCTGCCGTAGCTGTCCCTGAGGGCAAGCCCCATCTCGACCAGCTTTTCAACCTGGTACTCGGCCACGCTGGGCGACGACAGCCCGAGGTCGCGCTGCACCTCACGTATGCCGGAGGGCTCTTTTTTCTTTTGTAGATAGAGGTAGACATGAAGCGTCCTGCCTTGCAGCTTGCGCTCAAATTCGCTGTTCGAGTCGTCGCTCATTGATAATTCCATTTTATGCGCTGTCGCACATTTAAGGTGCTCTGTATTGGCATGCGTTCTAGTAGTAGAACATGCAAATTTTTCAAGATTGCCTGCCAAACCGGCAGAATTACTGGTACTGCAAATTTATTATCGGCGTGCCGGATACTAGCACAGATGGAGAATCGCAGCTGGGAGTGCCTTGAAAGCAAAAAGATATTCGAGGCGACAGACGGCAAGGTCGTCTACATGGACCTGTACCAGGACAGGGTCAGGACGCCAAAAGGCAATGTGATCACGTACACAAGGTACCGCGCTTCAGATGTCGTCATCGTAGTCCCGTTTTTAGACAGCGAAAGGCTGGTCATGATAAGGCAGTACCGCTACCCGGTTGACAAGGTGCTGCTTGAATTCCCTGCAGGGCATGTCGAAGCCGGCGAAGGCCCAAAGAATACTGCAGCAAGGGAGCTTGAAGAAGAGACCGGCTACAGGGCAGAGAAAATAGAATACATCTACAAGTACCACCCGTCGGTGAGCAGGTCGAAGCAAACCGTGCATGTTTTTCGCGCGACCGGCCTGAAAGAAAAAGGCGCGACAAGGCACGACGGCGGAGAAGACATTCATACAGAGATATTAACAGTAAGCAAGCTGCACCAGCTTATACGGGAGGGCAAGGTCGAGTGCGCCGGCACCCTTGTTTCATACTTGCTCTGCTGCAGCGGACTGGAGGTGTCCAGAAGTGGCTGAGAAGATGCAGGCGATGGTCCTAAGCAGGCTTGCCCCGATAGAGACACGCCCGCTAAAATTGACGTCCATCGACAGACCCGCGATAAATGGAAGGAACAGGTTATTGCTAGAAATAGAGGCTTGCGGCGTTTGCCGGTCAAACCTGCACCTGATAGAAGGCGACTGGAAAAAGTACGGATCGCCATCAAGCCTTCCGGTTGTGCCGGGCCACGAAGTGGTTGGAACCGTCATAAAGATTGGCGACGGCGTGAAAAAGATTAAAGCTGGCGAGAGGGTAGGCATCCAGCCGCTCTTTAGCTCATGTCTGGAATGCGAATACTGCAAGGCCGGCCGGGAGAACCTCTGCGAAAATGCCGAGATCACGGGCGAAACAGTGCAGGGCGGATACGCCGAATATATTTGCGCAAACGAAGAGTTTGTCACGCCGATTCCAGACAGCATCGATTCAGAGCATGCTGCTCCTCTATTCTGCCCCGGCATCACTGCGTACAAGGCAGTCAAGGCAAGTGAGCCGGCGGCCGGCAGGTCTGTTGGCATTTTCGGGATAGGCGGCGTCGGTCACTTGGCAATACAAATAGCCAAGATGCACGGCGCAAGGGTAGTTGCTGCATCAAGGACAAAAAAGCACCTTGACCTTGCAGAAAGGATGGGAGCTGACAACACTATTGTCTTTCAGGATTCACAGGAGCGCTTTTTGAAGAACCTGAAAAAGGAAGAAGGGCTTCTTGACAGCGCGATAGTTTTTGCTCCTTCAGACAAGGCGATAGACGCAGCAGTCAAGTCTGTCAAAAAGGGCGGGATAATTGTGATGGGAGTCCTTGGCAACGTCACCAACTTTCCAACCTTTGAGGAAAAGATAGTCAAGGGAAGCGTCATCGGCACAAGGAAGGACATGGCAGACCTTGTCAGGCTTGCGAGCGACTCTGGCCTGAAAGTCGTTATAGAAAAGCGTAGGCTTGCAGAGGCCAACGAAGTTCTGGCAAAACTCAAAAAGTCGCAGGTGGAAGCTCGCGCAGTACTAGTGCCATGACGGTAAAGAAAACTAGAGCAGCACGATGAACAGGTAATAGACTGCAAGGTTGGCTGCAGTCACCATGCTTCCAACCTTAAAGAATTCAAGGAATGAAAACACGCGGACACCTCGCGACTCTGCCGCCTCTATTATGATGATGTTGCTTGCAGCTCCCAATATCGTCAGGTTGCCGGCGATAGTGCTTGCAGCCGCCAGCATCATCCACTGGTCGACATGCTGGCCGGTAAAGCCACTGCCTGCCATGACATAGTTGTAGAGCGCCACAAAGGGGACGTTGCTGAGCACCTGGCTCATGCCTACGCTTGCAGCAGTTATCACCGCAGTGCTCTGCACCAGATCGTTTGGGTTGGGGGTTGGGATGTAGTTCATGAACATTATCGATACAGCGCCAGAAGACCACATCGCAGATGTGACTACAAACATTGCGCCAAAGAATATCAGCACAGAATAGTCGACGCTTTTCATTATCTCCCTGCGCTGGCTGCTCAGCGCGTACAGCGC
>JAJPHX010000184.1 GCA_021325075.1 Nitrososphaeraceae archaeon
CGGGAAGGCAAAAAGACGTATCCAATACTTCTTGCGATTGACAAGGCCAAGGACGAGAAAAGAGACAGAATCCTCAAGGTCTTTGGCGCAAAGGACAAGGCTTCAAATGCCGACATCAAAGAGGCAGTCAGAATCATCTCTGACATTGGAATCGAGCAGGGTGTTAGAGACGCCGCAAGAAAGTACATGAACAACGCGCTGAAGTCAATAGAAAGTTATGGCGGGTCCGACGCGCGGCGCTCGCTGCAATTTTCAGCAGATTTTGTAGTAGGCAGGAGTTTGTAAGTTACGTGCCGATTGACGCAGACACTGAGAAGTTCATCAAGGTCATCACACTGAAAAATTCTGTCGAGCATGACGGCAAGGCGCAATTCGACGTAGTAATCTCAAAATTCATGGGATCACGGCCTGAGCAGCGGAGCCAGATCAAGGCTCTGATACCGGAGATAAAGACGATCGTGCAGAGCATCAACTCAATGTCTTTGGCCGATCAAAAATCACTGCTTGAAGAGCTTGCACCGGGTGAAGCAATTACTAGCAAAAAAAAGCAGGCCGCAGAGCAGCTGCAGCTTCCTCCTCTCGAAGGAGCCATGCAGGGCAAGGTGGTCACCCGCTTTCCTCCGGAGCCAAACGGCTACCCTCACATCGGGCACGCCAAGGCTGCAATCATTGATGAGGAATATGCCCGCATGTACGGAGGCAAACTGATCCTGCGCTTTGACGACACCAACCCGCTGAAAGAAAAACTGGAATACTATGACGCCATCAGCGGAGGCCTAGAATGGCTAGGAGTCAAGCCAGACCTCGTGAAAAACACATCCGACGACATCAAGCTGTTGCACAGCTATGGTAGAAGGCTAGTCGAGCTGGATGGCGCATACGTATGTACGTGCAGCCAGGACAGGATACGCGACCTTCGCGCAAAAGGGCTTTCATGCGAATGCAGGCGCGACCATGCCACTGCGCTTGAACGAATAAGCAAAATGTTTGACGGCTCGTACGAGCAAAACCAGGCCATCATCCGGTTCAAGGGCGAAATGGCTGATCAAAACACCGCGATGCGTGATCCTGCGCTGTTCCGGATACTGGAAGGCAACCACCCAAAGCTTGGCAATAAGGTGCGGGTCTGGCCCACTTATGATTTTGCAGCTCCAATTGAGGACAGCCTTGACGGCGTGACGCACGCCATGAGGACAAAAGAGTACGAGCTTAGAAATGCGCTCTATTTTGCAATTCTTGACCGGCTCGGTCTGCGAAAGCCAACAATGATCGAGTTCTCTAGGTTAGAGTTTGAAGGAGTACCAGTTTCAAAGAGAAAAATAAAGCCGCTGATAGAAGATGGAAGAATTAAGAGCTGGGACGATCCGCGGCTTCCAACCCTTGCGGCTTTTCGCAGGCGGGGCTTTGTCCCGGAGGCCATACGCAAGTTTGTGCTGTCGCTTGGCATTACGCTTGCCGAGACCAAACCTCCATTTGAAACGCTTGAAGCGTTCAACAGAAAGATTATCGATCCCGTATCGCCGCGGCTGTTCTTTGTCAAAAACCCTGTTGAAGTGCACATCAATGGAGCTCTTGGAAAAGAAGTCGTGCTCAAGAATCACCCGACTGACGCCAGCCTTGGGACAAGGAAAGTGAAAGTCACTGATACTTTCTATATCGCCGGCGACGACGCGACCAGCCTAAAGGTAGACGACGAAATCCGCCTCATCGAGCTGTACAACATCAAGATCATAGAGATTGATGAATCAAACAACAACCGCGTGATAAAAGCACAGATCGGTGGTGACGAAATCCGGCAATCTATGCCCAAGGTGCAGTGGATTGCAAAGAATGATATAGTTGAGTACAAGGTTATGATTCCAAAGGAACTCTACAAGGGTGAGGAGTACAACACGAACAGCCTTGAAATTGCGCAAGGATTTGCAGAATCCTTCGTGTCCACATTAAAACCAGATGCAAGAGTTCAGTTCGTGCGGTTTGGGTTCTGCAGAATAGACGCCAAAAATCAAGCAATAATGACTCACAGGTAATTGGGCAATGAAGATAGCAAGAATTCGGGACAGCAAGGTGCAGGAGACGTATGGCATTATCTCTGAAGACGGCAAACAGATCGTAACACGGTCCGAGATACAGCAGCAAACAGGGATACCCGTTCCGCCAAACATCAAGGATTTTATGTTCAGGGGATGGCTTGAAGAAGTCAGAGAGCACAAGAGCAAGCTAAAGTACGGCCACAAGGTTAGCGACTTGGAACTCTTGGCGCCAATCCCAAACCCGCCCAAGATAATCTGCCTTGCGTTTAACTATTTTGATCATGCACGCGACGCGGGGCTCACGCCTTCCGACGAGCCAGTGATATTTTTGAAGCCGCGTACTGCGCTGAATAATCCTTTCAAGGACGTCATATGCCCGTCGTTTGTCACTCGCCTTGACTACGAAGCTGAACTAGCAGTGATAATTGGGAGGGAAACTAAAAAAGTGCCAGAAGACAAGGCACTTGATTCAGTGTTCGGCTACATGATATTCCATGACGTTTCTGCCCGCGATATACAGTTCAAGGACAAGCAGTTTACGCGCGGCAAGGGGATCGATACCTTTGCCCCCTGCGGCCCGTGGATAACCACCAAAGATGAAATACCTGACCCTCAAAAACTGAACATAGTGACAAAGGTGAATGGCGAGGTGCGCCAGAACTCGTCAAGCTCTAACATGGTGCTTCCGATAAAGAGGATAATATCCGCGCTTAGCGTGACAATGACGCTAGAGCCCGGCGACATCATTTCAACAGGCACCCCGGCCGGAGTCGCGATGTCGATGAAGGAGCCAAAGTACCTAAAGGACGGCGACACGGTGGAAATAACTATAGAAAATCTAGGCACCATAAGAAACCGCATAGTGTTCCGGTAACTTTATAGAAAGAAGCAGCTGCAAAGCCTGTGTTGAAAGACACGCGGATGATTTCGCCACGGACTTTCTTTGCGCGCATGAACGAAGGCAGGAGAAGCTGGATGACAGAGACGCAACTGGTGAAGGGCTGCGAAGAATTCCTCAAGTCAAATGGCTACGGGCAGCTGGAGTCAAACAAGCTCTTTGATCAGGGCGATAAAATTTTCAACTCACTTGTGGTAGGCACCAAGGCCCAAGATGGCAACAATGAAACAATTGCCACCTACTTTAGGCCAAAAATAGACCGGTACGACGTCAACTTTTTCGGCCTGCTTGAATCCATACTCTTTGACATTCTGGACAACTATGAAGAAACAAATCTTATGCTCGTGACAGACTCGCTTTCATACATGCCTCTGACAAAGGTGGAGGAGCTGAGCGTCGGCATCCAGAACCTGATGGACGAAGGGATGTTCCTGCTGTTCATAAATGACAGGTCAGGCTACGCCATATTTGACGAGTTCAAGAAACTGTCGATGCCAATTCCCGTGTCTGATTCTTAAGAAGGCGGCTGGGATTTTCTCAGCCTCAATATCTCGCGCTCTAGCGTCCTTGCATAGTATTCGTACGACTCTGCCAGCTTGCCCCTGATGTTTGCAAGCTGCATGGACAGGTTCAGGGCGTCAAGGCAGGTTTCAAGGGACCTCTCCGATGCAAAGTCATTCATTGCCTTGTTGAACTGCGCGATGATCTTTTTCTGCTCTGCGCTCAGGTCGTTTATTGTCTTGGTAAGCTGGTCTATCTCGTCAGAACCTCCAAAACCCCTGTTTTTGAGCCAGTCTGCCATGTGCACTACTGATACACATCGAGAATTAATAATGTATTTATTTGCCGTTTCCCGAACTTCACACGCATATGGTCGTTGACAACAAGGGCAAGCTTACCTACATTCAGGTAATCAAAGAGGATCTTGCCATCTTTCACATCACTCCCGATAACGGCCCAATCCCTGACTTTAAGGCGGGCCAATTTGTAACTCTTGGCCTCCATGTCCCAAGCGAAGGCAAGATAATCCGCAGGGCGTACTCTATTGCATCGGCACCCGAGCAAAAGAAGCGCTTCGAGCTTGTCATCCGCTGGGTAAGAAAACCGGTGCCCGGCAGGCTCACGACCGAGCTTTTCAACAAGAAGGAAGGCGACGAAATCTTGTGGGTCAAGCCCACCGGCATATTTACGATCAACGAAAAATTGGCTGACGGCAGGTCAGACGACCGAAGGATGGTCCTGATAGGAGGAGGAACCGGCCTAGCACCTTTCATTTCGTATTCAATGCACCTGCACGCGACAGAAAGCAAGCGCGAAATTGTTGTGCTGCACGGCGCAAGCTATGTCGACGAATTGAGCTACAAAGATCTTTTGAGTTCGCTTGAAGAAGAAAGCCTTGACAAGGGAAAGGACAAGTGGAACTTTCGATACCGCGCAAGCATCAGCAGGCCGCAGGAGTGGTTTAACAGGACGTGGGCTGGCCAAAAGGGGAGGGTCGAGTCGTTCTTACGCCCAAAGGCAGGCAAGGATCTATCGCCACTTGAAGAGCTCGTGGGCGAAAAGGTGACGCCCGAGAACACGTCGTTCTACATATGTGGCTGGCAGGGAACCGTTGACGGAGCCCTTGATTACCTGATCCCAAAGGGCTTTGTCACCGAGCGCAACAAGCGCAAGGACGGAAGCTACGACATCAAGTTCGAGTCGTACGGTTAACCCTCTTTTTTAAAGCCTTATATTTTCGTCAATGAGATTGAACATGATGAAATTTGAATTTGAAGAGTTTGCCACGATAGAGGATGTTTTTCTCTATCTCGTCTCTGTTGCGCCATACATGAAACAGGTAATGCCGATCAGCTCGTACAAGGGGTACATCTTTTCTATAGTGCCGCTGACTCCGCTGTCCGGCGACGTCCTGATGATGATATACACAAAGGGCAAGCTCGAGCCGGGGCTAGTCGAGTTTGATGTTTCCACCAAAAAGTTCAAGACGGTGGCTGTAGTTGAGCGCGCCGACAGGAACTACTTTATTGTGCTTGCGCCCAAGGTAGCTACGCTGGCAGACGAAGCGATCAAGAATCTGGAAGGCTAGAGTCGTGGCGACGCCGTGGCCGTCACTGACCTCTTGTTAGAATACCTTGCGACAATGTCTTCTGGAAGCTGACCGTTGAAGAGGTCTTTTGACAGACCGCGCAGGTACTTCATGATCGCCCATGTCCCTGCCTTGATAAGTGCAGCCATGAACACCTTCATCGCCGGGCCGTATGTCTTGTTCCTGATAATGATTGGTATGATGTCGTTTATCACCCTCAGGTTGTGCTCCCAACACCTCCAGAACAGCGTGAACTGGGCCTCATTGAGGTTGCCAAAGTGCATCGAGTTCTTTTCAGAGAAGTCCTGGTAGAGCAATGGCGCCACAAGACCTCTCATGCCAGTCTGCTTGAAGTCCTCGATAAGATCAATGGTGTATTGCGTTTCATCCGGAGTCTCATCAGGCCATCCAATAATCAGCGTAAGCGCAGGGAACCAGTTGTTCTGGTTGAGTATCTTGCAGCCTTCCCTCACCACTGCTCCCCATTCTTCAGGCTGGAACGGCTTTGTCTTGACGCCAAGGTGCTTCTTTACCATCCTCGGGGCGACCGTCTCGACTCCGAGGTTGGTTGCAAGCCACCTTCCCCCGGCAACGTTCATGCCATTGATTTCAGACATCTTTTTAATGAGATCGGGCGAAGCTGCTACTGCGGAAAGCGTCATGTGGGTCGTGCCAACGAAGCGCGCGCCTGTTGATTTCAGGCCGCTCCAGAGCTCGGTGATGGCATCCGCGTTTGGCACAAAGTCCTTGTTGTCGCAGCCATAGAGCAACATCTCGTCAGACTGGAGCCATATCGAGTCAAAGCCATAGTCAAGGTTAAGCTTTGCCTCCTTTTGCAGCCTCTCAAGCGGAAAGTCTTTTTTTGACCTCTTGTTGACGTCGCAAAAGTCGCAGCCCCTGCCGCAGCCGCGCATCGCCTCGATGAGCGAGTTGACCGTAGGACCCTGCATCATGGGCACGTTTTCGATGTTGCGGACAAAGGTGTGAAGAAGTTCTGGCGCGTCGCCGGCTTCAAGGTCGTGAAACAGGTCAAGTGCAAGCTCATCTGCCTCGCCAATGACTACAGTGTCAATGCCGTGGATCTTCATCCTGTCCGGCTTGGCAAGCTCCCAAGAGCCGTTGCCACCGACGACCACTTTAAAGTTGTACTTCTTTTTGAGCTGGATAATGGAAGCGCACATCTTTTTGAATTTCATGGCCACGTACGACAGTTTTTCAGGAGACATTGTGGTCGTCACGGGTGCCATTCCAAGCGGGTCCATTACGTTGATGCCGACTACCTTGGTGTCTGGCCCGATGCACTTTGCCAGCATCTCCGGGTGAGCAAGGAATATCTCGTCGCGCCTGTACTCCTTTAGCAACGCTCCCTCGATCCTGCGAAGGCCGCACTGCGCCACCTTGACCTCTCCAGTGTTGTGATCAGTCTCAACGCTTGGGCAAAATAACTTGTCAAATACAAATTCGGGAACCAGCTCGTACGGCCCACATGCGATAAAGCCGTAGAGGAAATTGCCCCTGTAGTTTGTCATCAAGCTGCGGTCAGCGGTTAAAACTATCCGTTTGCCCCCTGATTCTACCATGATGTTTGTATCAGTATTCGATACTTGTGTGGCTATAAATCTATTACCGTGATTTGCGAGTATGTTTATTAGTATAGCCCTTTTCTGTGCCCTTTTGTCAGTACAAGCTTCAACTTGGCGTGGTCAAGCATGTTAAGGGCATCGGTCAGCGTCACCCACCTAAAGTCAGCGTGCTCTTCAGAGATCTTGATTTCTCTAGTGGGAGTCGTAGCAAAATAGAACCTGACCTCCTTTTCTGACTTCATCCCGTCGCCTTTGAAGTACGAGTAATGTATCTTGCCTATATAGGACTGGATTTCAAGCGCCTTGATGCCCGTCTCTTCAAAAACCTCCCTTACAAGCGTCTGGATTTCGCTTTCTCCTTTCTCCTTGTGGCCTTGTGGAAAGCCCCAGAACCCCCTCCTGTTCCTCAGGAGGAGGAATTCAGAAGACTCGGCATTTTCGGGAGACTCTTGATATTTTATTACCGCGCCTATCGATTGCTCCAGAGCCACACTAACCAGTAGCATCAGAAACCAATGGCAATTATAATATTGTTTTTCTCCTTAAACGTATTAATATCGATCAAAAAACTGAACTGTTGCAGGGCCGGTCGTCTAGTCCGGTAGGATACGGCATTGGCATTGCTGAGGTCGTGGGTTCAAATCCCACCCGGTCCACTGCCCTCTTCAATCAGCAATTCCTCCTTGATTTCAAACGCCACTTTGTTTTTGTAGGTGATCTTGTATTTTCTAAACACTGCCCTCTTTTTCGGGTCATAGCCGACTTCGACTATCTTCCTGAAAGTTTCAAGGCCAAAAGCGTAGATTATTGTCCCGATGCCAGCTTGTTTTTGCTTTATCTGAATCACTACCTTTGCAGGCAGGTGCGAAGGAAAAATCTTGCTGTAGGCGCGGATCAGCGCCTTGCCAGTGTCTTTGTTTGTGATAAGTGACTCTCTTGTAATTGTTCGTGCATTTTCCTTTTGCTGCACCACCTTGACCGTGACTGCCGAGCCTGTCAATATGCTCAGCACCTGCTCCACGGTCCCGGTTTCTGCCAGAAGGACCTTTTGAGCAAGGTCAAGTTTTACCCCTGACCTGCTTTCAAGCTGTGAGATTTTTTGCAGCATCA
>JAJPHX010000095.1 GCA_021325075.1 Nitrososphaeraceae archaeon
GCACGACTAGTTTCTTTGGAACGTTTACAGATACATGTATGTCTGGATTCGTATCATTGAAAGTGTTTCTATTTGCAACAAGCAGTATGCCCTCAACTTTTGTCGACCCGGACTCCTCTTGATTGTTAAGGAGGTTACCGATGCCCCATAGCGCACCAACAGTTATGAAAGAAACTGCAATTATGGTGATGATGTTGTTACGCATCTATTTTGCCTGCGGCGTAAATCCCCTAAATTCCTTTTGGCGAGACCAACCGTTATATATGATGTCTGTGACTCTCGGATACGTCGTCGGAATACTCTGATATTATGGCAAAGCACTATCGTCAGCACAAGTGGAAAAAGCGTAAAGAATCATTGATTCAGCATCTGGTCGCCCTTATACTGCGCTTTTTGAAGGAGATAGTCAAATCAATGCAGAATATGGGATTGATGAAAAAGCGTGTAGTTGAAAAAGTTAATGTTGAATAATAAAAAAGAGAGTTCTGCGAGTATCAGAACCCAATAGCTTAACTTGCTGGTTCGCTTGACGAAGTTGGTGCCGAGCTGTCGACGACTTCGGCCGTAGCGAACCTCGGTCCGATCTGACTGATCCGAATCTTTGCGTTCTGACCTACCTTGCCGTCCTTTACAAAGATAACAAATCCTTGTATTCTTGCAATACCGTCGCCCTTGCGGCTGATTTCTGTGATCTGTACGTCGTATTCCTTGCCCGTCTCAACTGGTTTTGGACCAAAGTTGTCGTTTCTTCTTCCGTAACTCATACGTAAGACAAATCATGCGATATCCCTATATAAATTAAAAGCCGGCTGCTATGACCCTATTCTCATCCCGTCGTCGCATATTGAACGAAGGCATTCTATTGCCGAGAGTACGGCGAGAAAACTCGTCTTTGGGTTTCCGGGGCTGGGCACGTTGTTGACTGTTATGCAGAGCTCGCCAAATCTGCCGGTTGCAACTATCTCGTGCCGGTTAGTAGTTGCTGCCGGGTCTGCCACTATTCTCACCTGAGTCTTGTCAACTCCGATTCCTGCAAGGCTCAGTACTGCGGCGACGTTGACGTTTGCCGGAAATATCTTGACTGCTTCAGATGCTGGACCTTCATAAATTACTGTCTTTTTTGATATGGCATCAAGTTTGATCTTGTTTGTTTCAAAAAATGGGGCGCCGGCCAAGGCCTTCGGGCTTTTGGTCGTAGTGAGTGTGACAGATTCAAGAAGATGCTTTACACTTCTTATCGCGTCAATGCCTGCTATTGCGCCTGTTGGAACGTAAATCCTGCATCCTTTTTTTGAAGCAGTTTGTACAAGGTCTGAAAGAAATACTCCATCAGCAAGTGCTCCTACGCTCATGATCATGATATCTCTGCCCGCCTCAAGTAACGTCTTGCCAAACTTTCTGACCGCATCCTGAGACGCGGCTTCTACAGCAATGTCAAAACCTGAAGAGATAAACCCTGCAAAGTCCGAATAGGCATGTGGGCTGCTTTGCAATTTTGATTTCAGGTCTTGTGCGCTGCCTTCGATAATGTCAAAAAGCGACACAAGAGAAGCATTGGGCATCTTGCCTGTGTCAACAGCCATTGCAAGCTGGCTCCCAATAGTGCCGCAGCCAATAATACCTATTCTTTTCTCTGGCATCTAGTATGACAAAAGGAGGATGGGAGAATTTTTACTTACCTTCTGCCGCGGCGCTCTGGCTTCTTTTGGCCTGGCAGTCTCTTCTTTTCAAATCGTTTGACGAAATTATCTTTATTCCTGAGTTTTGAGATTGGGCTCAAGCGTGGCTTGCCCTGAATTTTTGGCGTCTGGCCTCTTACCTTCCCGGCCTTTGTAAGTGATCCGTGTGTTGGCATTACTCTTCGTTACGGGATAAAGTCCATGAATATTTATATTTGTATGCATGCGCGTGCTTGCAAAGTGGCAAGTATTGCCTACAATTTTAATTTGAAGGGCAGCGATATCCTGAATTATACTACTTTAAATGTAGAACCTATAGATCATTTACCTGTTTATCAATAGACATGACGATGCTAGATCTTGACTACAAGAGACGCGTCCTTGCACTAAAGGAGCAAAAGAACGCCGTTATTCTGGCGCACAACTATCAGCTGCCAGAAGTGCAGGACGTAGCCGATCTTATAGGAGATTCACTTGCATTATCAAAGAACGCAGCTACAACAGATGCAGACATGATTGTTTTTTGTGGAGTACACTTTATGGCAGAGACTGCCTCGATCCTCTGCCCTGACAAGAAGGTCTTGATACCAGACTTGGAAGCAGGATGCTCGCTTGCCTCTACCATAAACGCAGGCGAACTGCAAGCATGGAAGCAAGAACACCCAGACGCCATAGTGGTGAGCTATGTCAATACTACAGCAGAGGTAAAGGCTCTTTCTGACTATTGCTGCACATCTTCAAACGCGGTCAAGGTAGTAAGCAGCATTCCTAAAGACAGGGAAGTGCTGTTCCTGCCCGACCTCTTCCTCGGATCATATGTTGCAGAAGTAACAAAAAGAAAGAACATGTACATCTGGCCCGGCGAATGCCACGTGCACGCTGGGATCAAGGCAGAGGATATTAACAAGATGCTTGCCACATTCAAGAACGCCGACTTTCTTGTCCACCCAGAATGCAGCTGCACCTCTTCAACAATGTACCACATGTCAAAGGGCGACCTGAGCAAATCAGGGCACATCCTGTCGACGGAAGGCATGATGAAGCACGCCAAGGCGTCAGACGCCAAGCAGTTTGTAGTGGCGACAGAGACGGGCATATTGTACAGGATGCAAAAAGAGAACCCAGACAAGGCGTTCATACCGATCAAGCGCGACGCCGTCTGCAAGTACATGAAAAAGATCACCTTAGAAAAGGTGTACGATTCGCTTGCGCATGATGTCTACGAAGTAAAGGTGCCAAAGGACATTGCAGATAAAGCAAAACTTGCAATCGACCGCATGCTGGCAATATCCTAGATTATTTCGAGGCTGAAATCGACTGCTTTGGCAGAGTGCGTGATGTAGCCAAGCGAGATAAAGTCCGGCTTGGCTCTTGTATACTGGGCAATATTTTTTGGGTTGACACCACCGGAAATCTCTATCTTTACTTTCCTGCGCAATCCCATTTTTGTAATCTGTTGTATTGTTGCTGCAGCCTGTTTTGGAGTAAAGTTGTCAAGCATGACAATATCTGCTCCTGATGAAATAGCCGCTATTACCTCGTCTTTACTTTTTGCTTCGCACTCAACCTTTATGGAAGAGCCGACGCTATTCTTTGTAAGCCTTATACATTCCTCTGGCGAGCCGGCAAGGGCAAGATGGTTGTCTTTAATCAGGACCATGTCGTCAAGCCTCATCCTGTGAGTGCCTCCTCCCCCAATGACCACCGCCTTTTTGTCAAAATACCGCAGTCCAGGTGCAGTCTTGCGCGTAGCCAGTATCTGAGCTCCTTTTGCCACGTCCGCTAGGCGCCTTGTCTCGGTGGCAATGCCACTCATTCTCATTATGAGATTGAGCGCAGTCCTCTCGGCCTTTAGGATGGACCGGGCGTTGCCCGTAACTATCATGACCCTCTTGCCCTTTCTGACCTTTGCACCATCCTGAACCAAGGCTTTGCCTGTACAGCCACAGATGTCGAAAATCATAGCGGCCTCTTCAAGACCGCAGACTATTGCAGAGACGGCAGATTTGCATACGATTTCTGCTTTTGTTTTAATATCTTCTGGAATAATACTCTCGCTTGTAATGTCACCCGTACCAATGTCTTCTTGAAGAAAACTTGCAAGCATTTCACGGACGTCTAGAAATGTCTGCAGGTCCTGCAATCTATGAGACCTTCAGGGCATACTTGTTTGGAGTAGTGATGTCAAGGGTCTTGGCGACTTGGGATTTGGCTGGTTCAAAAACAAGTATGATGCCTGACCAGTCCGGGCTCAGGTCGGTTGACTTGCAGTTTGGGCAGACTTTGCCTGCTGTTACAGTCTTGCACTTTCTGCATGCCTTTTCCTTGACCAACTACTTTTTGTCGCCTCCGGCTTTTTTCTCCCTTGGAGCCGCAGCAGCAGGCTTGTCGCCCCCGGACTTGGCTTTTTTGATCTCCTCTGCAATCCATTCAAGTGCTCCAAGGAAAGGCTGCCTGCATGTTATGCCTATCTTGCCCATGCCAGCGCCTTTGCCTAAACTGACGGCAGTAATTCTAGCCCGAAGCTTCGATCCGATCTTTAGAGACCTTGCAGTTTGGTTTGCAACTATCACTCCCTGCTTGACGTCGCTCTTGAGGTAATCATCGGTTATCTGCGAAAGGTGGAGTAGCGCGTCCGTCGGCCCGATCCTGACAAAAGCTCCAAAGTCGGTAATCTCGACAACCTCGCCTTCGACTATTTCTTGCAACTTTGGATAGAATGTAAGTGCCTTGAACGTGACTTTGTGGTATGTTGCGCCGTCGCCGGCGACTAGCTTGCCGACAGAACTTGCATCGGCATCGGTTATCATGATGACATAGCCTACCTCGGGGCTTATCATGCTCTCGTATTTTTCTTTGAGTATCTGTATAGCCGCATCTTTGAGGGAATGAGTCAGCTTGTTTGGTGGAATCCTGACAACATCGCTCATATGCACTATGGCAAACATAATACACGCACTCTAAACTTGGAGGTCATTATGAACTTTTGCTTTATAAGCACCTTTTTACCTTCTGCTGCCCGACCTCTGCATCTCGCATTTGACAGATGAATCAGTTACCTCGAAGGTAGCGTTTATTCCAAGGGTGTTTTTCAGGCCTGCCTGCAGGTAACCTTCCAGAAACCGCGATCCGTTCCTGCCAAGCCTGTGGCGCACCACTATGGTCCTACTATCCGGCATCTGCTTTTCGTCATACGTCCCGAGGTGGCCATACCTGCAGATCGCCTTTTCAATGTATTCCATGACTGCCCTTTCGGTCATCTCTTTTTTCCAGAAAATCACAGTATCTGACAACACCGTTTCGCCAAGCCTTATGCCGAGCTTGTATACCTCATCCTCGTCTAGGCGCTCAAAAAGAGAGGTAAGGATCTCACGGTTTACCACTACCATGTCTATCTTTGACAGGTAGCGGGTGAATTCAGAATATCTCTTCAGTATGATGCCGACAAGCGCATTTACCGATATTCCCATCCTGTCTGCTTCTTCATCAAGCACGCTTAGCACGTCTGTTTCAAACCTGAACGATCTAGTGATCGATGTGTGCGCGTTCTCTGTTAGTGCTGGCATCGCTAGGTATCTTCAACATATGCCGTTTAAAGGGCACGATTCTGTGTTATAATAAACTGTTATGTAGCAACCTGCAGTACACTGCAACACTTTTTGCTTTTTTGTATACATGGGCCTTAAATGAAATAACCACTCACGCTGTGCCATGAGTTACAAGCTTGCTTCAGAAGCGACAGATGTTTGCGCACTGTGCAACAGCACTTCAATTGTTTTTGACTCTGAAACAAGTGAAGCAATCTGCTCTTCCTGTGGGATGGTTGTCAAAGACAACATTGAATCAATGGGCCCGGAATGGAGGACATATTCTGGTGAAGACATTGAAAGCAAGAGCAGGACAGGGATGCCCTCTTCACTTGCATTCCATGACATGGGTCTCTCTACTTTCATATCTTATTCCAACGTCGACGCAAACGGGGTTGCGATAAGCGCAGAACAAAGAAGCAAGGTCCAGAGGATGCGTAGATGGAACAAGATTTCAAGCAATAACCGGAGCTACCATCGCAACTTGAAAAACGCGTTTGCCATACTTAGCACGATAAAGGACAAGCTCTCACTGAGCGACACGCTAATTGAAAAGGCCGCATACAATTACAGAAAGGCGCTTGACAAGCGCATAATCAAGGGCCGCTCGATTAGGGCCCTGATAGTGGCTGCTGTATATGCCGCATGCAGAGATCTATCCATCCCGAGGACACTTGAAGAAATATCAATCGCTGCAAACACCGATGCGATATTTGCCGGCAAGTGCTACAGGCTGCTTGTGCAGAATCTCGAACTGCAGCTGCCCGTAATTGATTCAAACAAGTATCTTGCAAGGATCGCCAACAAGGCCAAGGTAAGCGAAAAGACCTACAGAACTGCGCTTGACATGCTGTCTACCATAAAAGAGAACCCGATTTCGCATGGAAAGGACCCTAACGCCCTAGCTGTAGCAGTCCTGTATGCAGGATGCCTGAGGGAAGGCGAGAACGTAAGTCAGGCCCAGATCGCTGTTGCCGGCGACATTAGCATCGTAACCCTGAGGAAAAGGTTTCAAGACGTAAGAAAAATCTTCCCCTCTTAACTTTTTGTCAGTGGACAATTTTCCAGCGATTAATCGCGGATTGGCAGACTAAGATCTATATTCAATAATAATAAATAGGTAATTGCTTCTACGACCTGTAATGCCGCGACCACTTCATTTTGACCTTACAGCAGACGAGCCAGAAAGAGCGATGAAATTCTACAAAGATGTATTTGGATGGAAATTCGAAAAATGGAATGGACCGATGGAATACTGGATGGCGACAACCGGGACCAAGAAGGAGCCCGGAATCAACGGCGGGTTGTCAAAAAGGAGCAAGGAAGGAATGCCCAATATGAACACAATTGGCGTTCCCTCTGTTGACAAATTTGCAAAGAAAATTCAGGATAAAGGTGGCAAGATACTGATGCCAAAAACGGCGATACCGGGAATCGGCTTGTTTGCAACCTGCCAAGACACCGAGGGAAACGTCTTTGGAATAATCGAAGAAAATAAAAAGGCAAAATAGTTTTTGCCAAACTCCTGTCTTCATTTTTTGCTCAAATCTGAGCATCTTTCTGCAAGACCTTTATAAGTTGCAACTTCTACGAAACGATGATTTAGTGTAACAAGTTTGATACCAATAAACGATGATTTAAATACGGTAAAGGCAAATTTTTGTGTATAATGGTAACCGTCGATCAGGTTCTTGGTTCGCTCAAAAAGGTTGTAGACCCTGAGCTTCACAAGGACATTGTCTCAATGGGAATGATAAAGGATCTTTCGATAAACGATAGCAAGGTCGCTTTTACGCTAGAGCTTACTACTCCTGCATGCCCTTTTAACAGCGATATAGAGCGTGATGTTCGATCGGCAATGGCCAGCCTTGGAGTTAAGGACTTGAGCATGAAAGTCACGGCGCGGGTCATGGAAGGGCGCGCTCTTTCAATGGACGAGCTGCTGCCAGGCGTCAAGAACATCGTGGCCGTTGCAAGTGGCAAAGGTGGAGTCGGCAAGACCACTGTTTCAGTCAACCTCGCACTCGCCCTTGCCAAGACAGGTGCAAAGGTTGGGCTGCTTGACGCTGACATTTATGGTCCAAGCGTTCCTCTGATGCTGGGACTCAAGGCATCGCCTGAAGTTGTCAATAACAAGATCCAGCCGCCAGAAGTTGACGGCGTAAAAGTAATCTCGATGGGCTTTTTCTACGAGCAGTCGCAGCAGGCCGGCATATATCGGGGACCGATAGTTTCGGGGATTGTCAAGCAGTTCCTGACAGACGTTAACTGGGGCGAGTTAGACTATCTCATAATTGACCTCCCGCCCGGCACAGGCGATGCACCACTGACGATAGCCCAGACAATACCAATCACCGGTATACTGATTGTCACCACGCCACAGGACGTCGCCATGAACGTGGCAGTCAAGGCGATTGGCATGTTCAACAAGCTCAACGTGCCAATAATCGGAGTAGTGGAGAACATGAGCTACCTCAAGTGCCCGCACTGCAACGATCAGATATACCTCTTTGGTCAGGGCGGAGGCAAGAAAATAAGCGATGATTTCAAGATCCCGTTCATAGGCGAAATACCTCTACACCCGCGCATCAGAGAAGGAAGTGACACTGGCAAGCCTGCGGTAATATCAGAACCGGAATCAACCCAGGCCAATGCATTTAGCAAGGCCGCTAAAGTGGTTGCAGGCAGGATAAGCATAATTGCAGCTGAGATGAAGGCGCTGGAAGAATCAGAAGCAGCTGCAGCTAAAGAAAATATCCAAGCCGAAAGCAAAAAGGAATAATTAATGCCTATAAGACCCGAAGATGCTCGATTCTTAAAACAGCCATTTGGAACACTTGTTGTCGACAATGACGTGACCACACAAAAAATTTCTTCAGCACTAAAAGGCGCCAAGAAAGTAATAGCTGTAGGTGACGCGACTACCGAGCGCTTGGTGTCTTTTGGCATAACGCCCGATGTCGCTGTTATTGACGGGAGGGAACGCAGGTCGAAGCGGGCTTATCCTGTCAATTATAACGCCCGCGAATTAAGATGCGCAAACCTCAGTGGCAACATTTCTAAAGAGGCAGTCGCTACCATGCAAGAGGCGCTAAAATCACAGCCTCCCGTGAGGGTGATTGTAGACGGTGAAGAGGATCTACTGGCGCTACCTATTTTCATAATTGCGCCGGTAGGCTCGGTGGTTCTCTATGGCCAGCCGCTTGAAGGGCTCGTAATAGTTGAAATCACTGCTGAAAAACAAAAGCAAGCCAAAGACTTAATGGATAGAATCGGCTTCGATTAACGCAGGGGGATGAAGATGTGGTGGCTGTATGATCTAGATGATTATGTATACCAATCTCTGACCCCTGCTTGTTATTTATCGCAACCGCAACCGTCGTTTCCGAGGTCATAACTGCGGATGTTGTATTTTTTCATGCAGTCAGAGCAGGCGCTCTGACCAAAAGGTATCTTGGCATTACAAAAAACACATGCTGCAGTGTTGACAGAAGTCTCCAACAGGTGCAAACAGGACAAGATCTCTTTTAAATCTTGCCTGTCACATCGGGGCTATCAAAATTCTGGGCCTGTTCGGCGTATTGTGGTGGCATTTTTTGCCACATAGGGGACAGTTCTTCCTGTCAAGGAAGACACATTGGCAAATGTGGGACTTCATGTAACTCTCGGCGGCCTTGGTGAATTCACCAGTGCCGTTACAAAACGGGCAATCAGAATCTGTAATTTCTATTGCGCCCTTGCCGGAACACACGGGGCAGTTCTGCTGGGCATTAGACTGAGCCATCTCTCCATAGGTGAATTATACTATAATATAATGATTGTTCAATGTTAAACAATCGCACTATAGATTTTCGATCTGGGGACTGACTACATTTGCTACGTTGCTGTTTTATTCAAGCTTGCCATGTGACATTCCTTTATCCACCTTTTATTCTGATTCTTAAAAGAAAAGAAAATCATTGTGCTTGCTCTTACGCTAGCTAAACCTCTGAATGATTCAAGCCTATAATTTGGTATCCGTATGTTGGTATCATTTCTTTTTTTATACTGCAAATTTAGCCGCATCATAATTGCTTTGCGACAATTGCGGTCAAGAATACAACAAAAAGTTTGTTAGTGCTCAAAAGTCCAAGCGCGTTTACAACTTTTGCTCAGAGAAATGCAAGAGAGAATTTCTAAAGCACGGGCTCGAAGAGTGAAAGCAAAAGCCTACTCTGTCCTAAATATTCTTATAATTCCTGCTTCTGTATCTCGTTCGATGCATTCCCATCATAATCCTATGTCGCATATGGAATGTATAAAGTGTAACAGGCGCTATCCTCTTGCTTTTTCTGAATGCTCACAATGCGGCGGCAAACTAATTCTTTCAGAATACGAAGAATAGAGTTTGCAGATCTTGCATGACCGAGCTACGACAAAAAGAACCACTTTCCTAGACGGAATAATTATTTGCAGAACAGAACTCATCCATCTTTATCATTACTCGCTCCAAAATTATTTCTGCAGCCTTATTACCAAGGATAGATTTCATGTTTTGAGCAATTTTTTCAAATTCAAGATATCCGTCAGCATCCAAGGCGTTCGCTATTTTATCAGTATCCTCAACGCCAAAAGCATAGAGTAGCATTCTCTTATTCGACTCTCCAAATAGCTTCAAAGTATCATCTAAGGCCATTCTCAAAACTATGTCAGACTGGTGCCTATCGGGTTTCAAGCCAATTGTGTTAAATTCGTACTTTGTCTGTAAAACTTGATGCATGTAAGAAATTATAATTAATACAATGTTCTAGAATATCTTACCAGTAAACGATAAACCTAGCAATGAAACTTTGGGAGACTACCATTCGCGGCCAGAAATGCTGATTCTCCTCAGCCTGTCGTCAATGCTTTTTAAAAGAATACTATTCTCGTGCAGCAGTCGATTGCTTTCTTCGATCAATTTCGTTAGGCTGTCGAAACTATTATTGTGATTGTCACCGCGACTGCTCGTATTCGATCATTATCACGTGTTGATATAAGCTGCAGGATTTGAAGCCATATTGAATAGATATAGAACAAGACATCATCTGATATTTGAAGTTCTGCAAGCATTTTCACTTTGATGTTCCATTGTCCCAATTGTGGCAGCAGTCTCGTAGAGAAGCTCAACGAGAAGGAAAGTTTGTGGAATTGTGTTTTTTGCCAAGAAGATTTCAAGATATCCAAACTGAAAAAATTATTGTGTTCTCCATAGCGTAAAGCTATTAAGGAAAGAAAAATGTCTCTGACTTAAGCAGAGACTTTCATTGGTACAAAGTCAACTGTTATTCCGCGCTTTGAATCGTGGTCGAAAACATATGCTTCATTTCCAGCTACAGGTAATGACTCAACCGTGTCGCTGTTGCATGAAGGACATCTTTCAGTTCCACGCCCGTCTAGGTAAGAGGCGCACCAATAACAAGAGCCACAAAGGGTAAAGGTAACATGTTTTGATATCCTTCCATTGTTCTCTTTTCTTGCAAGTGTTGTCGCTGTTTCCATTTTTGATTTTTCATCTCCGTTCGTCTAAATCTTCACAATTTTTAACTTGCGTATAGATAGACGTTCGTTCAAAGTATTGCAATTATGATCCGCCTTTATAGTTTTCTATGCAAGCTCTATTATCATAGGCAATCAACGATTCAGTAAATTTTCACAATCTCGTATCTTTGTTATTATATGTGTATGACCATCTAAGCTTATTGCAGATAGCTGACGACCTGCTTCGCATCGCAAAGGGTGAAGTTCTTGACGATGTCTGGAACAGGCATGTGTATTCCGTGGATGCAAGCTATTATGAGATTGCTCCTGCGGCAATTGTGCATCCTGTGGACGAGCAAGATGTCTCGCAGATATGCGAATATAGCTCGTCAAACAGGATTCCAATAACTGCCCGGGGCGCGGGAACAGGTCTCCTCGGGCAGTCTCTTTCAGATGGCGGCATAATCTTGGATTTTACAAAACACATGAACAGGGTAGTGGAAATCGAAAATGATTACGTGATAGTCCAGCCCGGGATAGTGAAAGGAATCCTTGATAAGGAATTGAAAAAGAAGAACAAGTTCCTGCCGCCGGACCCTGCAAGCAGCAACTACTGCACTATAGGAGGCATGATTGCAGACAACTCTAGCGGCATCCATTGCCTGGGATATGGCAATACTATTGATTTTATTGAGGAAATTAGCGTTGTATATCCTGATGGCAAGAGAGGATTTGCAGGCACTGGCAAATTTGACTCACAAATGAAAAAACTTTTTGAACTGCTATCGCCATTTACTGGTATCATAAGGGATGGATATCCAAGGGTAAGCAAGAACTCTTGCGGCTACCGTCTTGATGCAGTGATGGCGGAAGGCAAGTTCCAGCCGCATAAGGCATTTGCCGCTTCCGAGGGAACACTTGGAATCATGACGTCTGCAAAGCTGAGGATTCTTGACATCCCAATTCACCGGTACATCATGGTTCTTGGCTTTGAGGACATGCTTGCCGCACTCTCGACAGTGCCGGCGATCCTGAAATTCTCGCCAGTCGCTCTTGAAATGATGGATCATACCATAGTGTCTTTTAGAGGCAAAGCAACAGGCAATACAGGCTGCCTGCTCTTTGTAGAATTTGTAGGAAACAGCAGCAATGCAGAAGAACATCTGACTCAATGCAGGCAGCATCTTGCCGGCCAGTGTTCTGTGCTTGAATACGCTTCAGACGACCAAAGCCTGACCAAGATATGGCAGGCGAGAAAGGGCGCACTAAATGACATCATGAAGATGACGATCGGCAACAGAAAACCAATAGGGCTGATAGAAGATACAGTAGTCCACCCTGACTACCTTGCAGAACACGCTGCCAGCCTGCTACAAACCTATCGAGAAAACAGGCTGGATTACGTGATGTTTGGTCATGTGGGAGACGGTAACCTACACACCAGACCCATTATAGATCTCGATTCAGAGCCAGAAATAGAGATGATAAAAAGAATTGCCGACAGCGTATTTGCCAAAGTGATAAAGAGCGGGGGCACCATTACTGGAGAGCATGGCGACGGGCTTGCAAGGGTTGGATATATTGAAATGATGTACGGCAAGCAGCTTACAGCGCTTTTCTCACAAGTCAAAAAGCTTTTTGATCCTGGCTTTACGATGAACCCCGGGAAAAAAGTCCTGGTACAGCAATGATTTAAGAATGGCACAGGCTGACCAGTTGTCGTTTGAAGTCCCGCATGGCCGACTTTGAAAGGCTGTGGAGCTACTCTGTCGGGTTTTACGGGGTATGGATAGTCCATATCGGAAGGCGGGCCGGCCTGCTTGCCCGGCTTGCTGACTCTCCGGCTACTGTTGACAATCTGGCAGCAGCCACCTGCCTGTACAGGCCGGCTGTGCAGGCATGGTGCTCAGCCGCCATCGCATACAAGTTTGTCAGTAAAAAAAGTGGAAAATTGCACCTAGCAAAAAATATGAAGGCGATGCTCCTTGATACAAAAAATCCTGACTATCTTGGCGGACAGTTCTCGTACCTTGCCCTAAGAAGCCTAGAATATGGCGCTTTTGATGACCTCTTCAGACATGGCCTGACACGTGACATGACATCTACCTTTGAAGCGATCCAGCAGGCAACAGACTGGGACCACAATGCATTTCTTGCTGCCATAAAAAACAACAAGATACACCTGCTCCTATCAAAAGGGTGCAGGCTGCTTGACGTTGGCTGCGGGACTGGCAGCTTCCTTGCCAAGTTGCATGACAAGTACCCCAAGTCGGTTTTCGTGGGCATTGACCCCTCAAATGAAGCCGTCAGGGCGGCGCGCCAGATGGCAGAGCACAAGCCTGTCAAAATACTGAAACAGAAGGGAGAGGTCATGAAATTTTCAGACGAATTTGACGCGATATACCTTGGTGAGTCGCTCTATGCTGCCCAAGACAGGCAAAGGATAGTATACAATTGCCACCGTGCTCTGAAAAAGGATGGCGTACTGGCAATAGTTGAGGGGCTGCTGCCAGAATCAAACTTGCAGGGCAATGAAAATAGGTTGATAATGGGCATGCAGCTTGATTTTGCCCTGCAGGGACACAATTTCATGACTGCAAAGGAAATCCGGAGATTGCTCAGAGCTTCAGGATTTAAGGCAATCCAGTTTACCGATCTGGGCGGGGCGCTGTACCTGGTGACCGCAAGGAAATAATGCTTATTCCGCGCCTATCAGACCGAGCAGATCAAAGCCTTCCACCGACTTTGCTTTTATCTCCGCTATTGATATCAGGTGACCGTCAGGGTCTTGAACTATTGTATGCTTGCCAAAAGGCTCCTGTTTTGGCTTTTTAAAGAACTTGACTTTCTTGTCATTCAGCCTCTTTACAGTAGAGTCAAGGTCGCTCACCTCAAATCCTACGAGCATACCCGATCCAGTCTTGAGATTGCTCTTCTTTTTTGCAGGATGCAGTGCAAGCACGGTATTATTGTTAAAGAACTCTGTCCAGTCCTTGGACTTTGTCTTTACCGGCAGTCCAAGAGTATCTCTGTAGAACCTTATTGATTTTTCCATGTTTGACACAAGCAGAATTACAGCCCCAACTTTGCTAAAGGTCAAGCAAGCGCACCTATGAGACTTCTGTAAAGGGTAAATAATGAACTTTTCTTCTGCAGGCTTGCCCAACTGTCTAGTTTGACTAGTAGCCATCTCATAAACAATCACAATACAGAAAAATTATCTGGTATGGCATGAAAAAGGACTTAGAACTAGCTAGCAATCATTCAACGGCTGCTTTGTAGTGCCATTTATGAGATGACTTCTTGATAAATACTATGTAGTCTACATGGTAGGCAAGGTAGCCAAGGAGCTCGAAAAACCAAGGCTGGCAAGAGCTCTTCAGAAATTGAAAAAGATCTAAACCCACAAAATGTTGCTTACAAAATAAAAGACAAGACAGACGACTAATCTCTCATTCAGTAACTTCCATCTGCACTTTTTCGCCATTCTCCATAGGATGATCTTTATAGTCGGGCACTTTGCTTCCGTTGACAGTCACGCTTGATATCTTGTTTGTGTCAATTCCCCACACCTGCAGGAACTCGCCAAAAGTGTATTCTCTGTTAGTAGTCGATTCTATGTGTATGATTCCAGAAGTGTCATGTGTATGCAACGGCGACAGCCCGGTTGGCCCGTATTTGTCAAGGGAGTGGTCCTTCCACAGCTCGGGTTTTATGCCGATCCCCTGTGGGATTACGGCCTCTTGGCCATTCAATATCATTGCGAGGGAAACATGGTCATGAATCACCAACCTAGGATCCGCATGAACTTCTTCAAGCGTAAATTTGTCATTGCCAGTCTGGTTTGAGAGTGGCTGATAGACAAACAGGTAAATGAAAACAATGGAAGCGATGCCTACGGCAACAAAACCAATGCCTGCATAGAGGAAAAGCTGCTTTTTCTGCCCTGACATATAGGCTACTGAATTGCATGGGATACATCAGTCTTGCGCGCATGTGCAGTAGCTATAAGCACCTGCCAAGGAAAGCGTAGCTGATCATCTTCAATGAACCTCTGTGCCTTACTTTCTGCTTCAGACTTTATTGCAGAAACTACCTGCACTCCCTTTTCCTCAATCTTGGAGCGTATCGAGGCCGCCGTGGTGGACATATAGTCCTGCCAGTATTCTTCAAAAGTGCCCGCATGATACTCAAAAGTAAATTCGTTCACCGATATGTCTGAAAATCCTGCTGAAGCGATCGCCTGCCGAAGGTCTTCGGGCTTGCCAAACCTGTGAACCGTGGGTGTTCCCTGTGGCCGGATGTCCGGTATGTGGTACAAGACAGGATCCATTACAGTGCCAAAGTATGGCACGCCCTCCGAAGTCCCATGGACTGCCACTGCCAATCTGCCGCCTTCCTTCATGAGCATCATTAAACGTGCAAGAACTTGGACAGAATCCGGAAAGAACATCAGCGCGTACTGGCACAGTATCTTGTCAAACTTTGTGCGCAGGCCAATATTTTCGGCGTCCATCTCGATAAAGTTTCCCTCAGGAGCAGAAGATTTTGCTATTTTAAGTGCTCCTCTTGAAAAGTCAATTCCAACTAGCATGCCAGAAGGCTGGAGCCGGCGCGCTACTTGTCTTGCCACCGCGCCTGTGCCGCATCCGACATCCAGCACAAAGTCGCCGGGCCTAATGTCTGCTGCACCGACTAGCTCTGCGGTAGACTTGAAAGGGCCCTTATCCTTACTGGCCCAGTCATTATCATATTCAAAAGCAACGATGTTCCAGTTGTCCCTTGCGGCTATCTTGTATCTGATAGGGTCGTAGCCGATAGCCATCAGGTTGTAATATTTTTGATGCCTTTTAAAAATTTAATATTAAATCCGATGAACGGGTTTGCATAGACAGCCATTACAAATCCGTCCTAAAATTTATTTACTTATGTGATTATGAGTCGTGATCATGGATCATATTTTAGCAAGGATCAAAGGAGTGAAACTAGAGGATATCAAAAATGCACTAAAAGCAGACGCACAAAAGCATGCTGAACAGGGGCTGATTCTAAGACATTTGTGGCGAAACGCAGATGATCCAGATGAAATCCTGTTTATTTTCACTACCGCCGATCTAAACCGTTCAAGGAAATTTATAGAAACAGTTCACGCACAGGCACGTGAAGAAGATCCTCATGCTAATCTGCCTGACATGGTATTTTTGAAGGGTGAATGAGCGAGCACGTGATGCTCAAGTCGATTATTCAAATACCTCTTCAATTCAATCATTTTAGTTATGCTTAAATGCCTTTTTAATTTAATCTTGATCTGTTGAAAGAATTTCGGGTATTGCAAAATTGTTCAATTTGTGGAGAAGGTTTTGATTCTGATTACAAGCTGTTAAAACACATGAGCAAGAATCATCTTCAGGCAGAAAAGTCTGGGTGGATAGGCGGTGAAGGCGAAGATTCTTGCAGCTGCGGCGGCCATCACACTCATGGAGCGCACTGACTATCCAGGTTAGCGGACATTGAAAACAGAAAAGATATTCTTCATTTACGTTGCAAAAAACAACCAATGGGAGAAAATGCAGCAAGAAGATTGGGGCTACGTCTCGGCAATGGCCCGGTTCTACCACTGGTGGACCAAGCGTTACTTTGACATCAGTCTGCCAGTCGAAGCCGACATACTGCCTGTGGTCCCGGGCCTGCTATTTGATAGGATGTCAGTTGCCTACCTTGTAAGAGACCATTCGGAAAGAAACAAGGACGTTTACCACTTTTATCTTTCATACTTCAAGCCCTTTATTACTGATTGCAATACAGAAGGATACACTGCAGAAAATATTGGGATATCGTGGTGGCAAAGGCCGGCTGAAAATACTTCAGAAACCAAGCGCCATGCCTTTTACGCTGACAAAAACTGCCCAAGAGTTTCACATGTTCTGGCACATGAGCTACTTCGGATAAAGGGAAAGACCAAAAAGAACTTTTTTGGCAAGGTACACGAGTTATGGGACAAGCATACCACTGACATCCTCCCATACCTCTACTTTGATAGCCAGTTCAAGCGCGTAAGCAAAGATGATTCATACAAGTTTGTGACGCTGGACCCAGAAGAGCTCTTCTGAACGGCAACGAATATCAATCTCATACAGCAAATCATTTGCTGTTTGGTGTCATCGCTGGAAACGCTAACCAAATCAGGCGCGATGGTGTCTTCAGCCGGGGTTGCGCTTTTTGTAGCATTTGTAGCCGTCCTGCTGATATTTCCAGTAGTCAAAGAGTGCAATAACGAGAAATGCTCATTTTCTTCCAGTGCCCCGGAACAGCTGAAGCCGATAGTCCAGCCGGGCTTTCTTGCGCTTTCGCTCGTGATAATTGCTTCAGGAGTATTGATGGTTAGATACGGAAGATGGCGTAGTTCTAAAAAAACTGAAAATGGCGCCTAGCTCACACCAGCAGGCTCTTTTTGCTGGATATGTTCGCGCTTTGTGTGTTCATCCACTTCTGTCTGCGTCAGAAAAACCTTACCGCAGATGCTGCAAGTAACCTGAGCAACGTTTGCCCGGGATTCCATTGTAATTAGTACGCAAGCATTGTATATAATGAGTATAACAATGCGCGGGCTATAAATAGTAGAAGTTATCGGTTTTATGGTGTTGGGCAAGATCGCATTCAGCAAGGCAGAAAAAGAATTTCTAAGCCGCAATGAGGCATGCAGAGTAGCCACGTGCCATGATGATGTCCCTCACGTTGTGCCAGTTTCGTATGTATTTGAAAATAATGTCTTTATTTTTGCAACAGACTATGAAACGAAAAAGTACGAAAATATTCGCAAAAACAACAGAATAGCGCTTGCAGTTGATGTCTATAGCTCTGTCGGAAACAAGGCGGTGTGCGTGCAGGGAACTGCAGAGCTGATAGAAAAGGGCGACGAGTTTGCAAGGCTCTACAAGATATTCCACAAGTGCTTTGAATGGGTCAGAGAAGACCCGTGGAAAGAAGGTGACGCGCCTTTTGTCAGGGTAACTCCTACCCATAAAACAAGCTGGGGTCTAAAATAATGATCATAAGAAAAAAGTTTGACGATGCCGCAGGCAAGGTATGCGAGATAATCCTGCCAATAAAGCATGAATATTACATAGGCAGGGGAAAAGAGCTTGCAATATGCACACTTTCAAGCACTGATCTGCTTGAACAAGTTTCAAAATCTGAAATCATGGACAAGGTTGCAATAGCCGGCAGATTACTTTCGGAAAACAGGGGCATAGATGCCATGATCAAGTTCACGCTTGAACATCCTGCGCTCAGGCGCATCATTGTCTGCGGGCAGGAGGTCAAGGGACACAAGTCAAGTCAGGCCTTGCTTTCGCTCTACAAAAATGGCATCAACAAGAGTGGCAGGATAATTGGAGCAATCGGCCCATACCCGATACTAAAGTCGCCAATGCGCGATGTTGAAGCATTTAGAAGGCAGATCACAATTACAGACATGACTGGAACTGTCGAAATCAAAAAGATAATGTCCCTAGTAGCCTGAAGTTTGCCTGTCGCGGTTGACCTTGTTCTTTTTGGTATATTCGTCCAGTATGTCTGCAGGGCTCATTTCAAGCTCTATCGACGCCTGGATGACAAAGTGCCATATATCGATGAGTTCTTCCTTTGCAGCATTTCTGTCAAATACAGCCGACTTTTTCCACCACTTCCAGTTTGTAAGCCGCTGGAGCTCTACGGCTTCATGAATTATGGCAGTAGACAGGGCAGATACTTTGCCCTCCACCGAGGCAGGATACCGTGATAGGTCCATCATGGACGCAAGCTCTTTTTGCATTGAAAAGATGGCTTCAAGGGTGTCCATCAACCTGCAAATAGCCGGCTGGTTGCGTAAAAAGGCTTGGTTCTCGGAATAGCACGACTATTGACGAAAGTTAGAGGCGTCTGCGAAAGCTTTAAGGCATGTACAAGCTATTTGCTATGGCAATGGTTTCTTCCTCTTCTGGCAGGCATACTGCACCTGCAAACTCTCCTTCTCCAGAAGCAGACGACAATACCCAGTCTGAATCACTTGGCAATGTCCTCACGTCATGCCTTGACATGCTCAAGATTGAAGACCCACAGATCCGCAAAAAAGCGGTTGAATTCGTCGGAAGCCTTTCAGTTGGGACAGTAAACGCCTATGGTAAGTGGATCACTGCCGTCAAGGCCATAGCCGATGCATGCGCCGTCAGCGGCAAGACATTTTCACAATCTGACATGTGCGACTTTTTGACAGTTGCTGCCAAGGGAGTTGACACGAACAGGGCAGGAAGCAAAGCGGTAAGCGACGCCACCTTTCACATTTATGTAGACATCATGGAGAATTACCAAAAGGCCGACGATAACTTGAAGATGCATTACCCAAGGGTAATCGTTGACACTATTTCTGCCCTTGACAAGGGAGTCGATACGCGGGGCGAGGCCGTTGGAATCTATGGCATCGATCGGTACTATCAGGAAAGAAAATCAACTGCCTCTCAGGAAGACCCTGCCGCAAGCTATGTCATAAGGCCAATAAGCGAAAAGCAGTCAGCAGCACCAAGCACAGCGGCTGCGCCGTCATACAGCGACGAGCTGGTGGAAAACCTGATGCACGTGACAGGCAGATCAAGAAAAGACCTAGAGCGATCGCTTGCCAGCCTGCATGCTGCAGACATCAAAAAGATCGCCGATCTGTCAGTCAACTACAAGCGCCTGCAAAAGTATGGTAAACTACTGTCAAATCCCGGGGCGTTCAAGAAGGAAGCTGAAAAGGACCTTGGCCGTAAGCTGACCGATAACCAGCTCCAGCACGCAATCAACTCAATAAGGAAGGCCAAGACCTATATCGAAAACGTCTTGGACGGCAAGTTCGTCCCTCATGGCACCCATGGCATAAACCATGTCAAGCACAACCTTGAATATGGCTATCAGCTGATGGGCCTGATGGAACCAAGAAAGCGGCGCTCAAACTAGGCTTTTTTGCGCCTGAAGTATGCGCTCTATGTGAAACTGGAGCTCCAGAAACTTGGTGCCCTCAACTGTAGTCCAGTAAATCGAATTAGAGTCCAACTCAATCAGATGTTTATCGACAAGCGTCTTTATCAGCATCCTTACTTCGTCCTGCCTCATGTCGTGGTGCATAGCCATAATCCTGGTATGGGATGCACCGCTTGCCGCAAGGGCAAGCATCTTGGCGGACGCTTCAAACAAATCCAACAAGTCGATGCAGGAAATGAAAATTAAAAAAGTTGTGAGGCTAGGTTCTGAATAGAAAATACGGAAATAGATAGAGTCATCCTCCCATCGTAGGAAGCCCCAAATATTTTCCTTTGATACGGAGGGTCTCTACCTAGTTAGCGGACATTCTTTCAGTTGCAAGTTATATAGATAGATAAATAATTAAGGTTTTGCATGTATATTTATTAATTCCATGATAGTATCGCCGCAAACAACAATTAACTCCATATTTTCTCTTTAAATGTCCATTTCTTGTTGAGCAAAAAGTTGCCTATCGAGGCGGACATCACTGCGAGAATGAGGGCGATCGGGTAGCTGACACTGTAGTTTTCGATAAGCGCGTACACCACGCCCAGCTGGATCAGCGCGCCCAGAGAGCTAAAGCCCATGAACATGCCGTACTGGAACAAAGTCTTTTTGGCTGCAAAGTCTCTGTCTTCAAACGTCCACACCTTATTGAGCATAAAGTTGCTAGTCATCGAGAACAGTATGCCGATGATCGTGGTGTAGAGGTACCAGAGCTCCGGGACGATTGCCTGGAACAGAAATGACACTATAAAATTCACGAGCAGGCCGGACGCGCCGACCGTGTAGAACCTCCCTGCCTTTGAGAAGAACCTGACAGACGCGCGCCTTTCCTTTTCCCTCAGTGACTTACCGTAGCGGTACAGCTTCCAGACCGCCCTTATGTAGTCAAGCATGACGGAGGAGTCGAGCTTGCTTGTGCCGTCCCTCCTGTTGGTAAACGTGTACGGGACTTCCTGGACACGCGCGCCCTTTGCCTTGACCAAGATCTCCAACAGCATCTTGTATCCTATGGCGTCAAACTTTACTCCTTCTATGACTTGGCGCCTGAACGCAAAGAACCCGGACATCGGGTCGTGTACCTGTATCCCGAGGCCATACTTGGCTATCTTGGTCGCGCCCTTGCTCATCAGCCTGCGCTTGAAAGGCCACCCTGCTATAGATCCGCCCTTGATGTACCTTGATGCGATTACAATGTCGCATTTTGAGTTCTGGAGCTCTTCAACCATGTGGGGGATTGTCTGCGGCGGGTGGGAAAAGTCGCCGTCCATTACTACAACAATATCGCCGGATGCTGACTGCACCCCTGCGAGTATGGCAGAGCTCAGCCCGAGCTTTGCCTGCCTGCGGACAACCTGAATACTCAGCTTGCCGTTGCAGATGCTCTGGCCGTGCTGACTGGCGATGTCGCCTGTGCCGTCAGGCGAGTTGTCGTCCACGACTATTATTTCTGCCGCAGTGTCGACAGGGAGAGCGCTGGCTATGGAGTCAAGCATCTTGGCAATATTCTGCGACTCGTTGTAGGTCGGAAGCACTATCGACAGCGCCACCTTGCCTGTCTTTAGCATCTCTTCCTGCGCTGGCAGGTCCAATACACTTCATTCGGCGTGTGGGGTATAAAATTATTTAATTGCTGGCAGCCTGGCACCGGAATAATACAAGC
>JAJPHX010000180.1 GCA_021325075.1 Nitrososphaeraceae archaeon
ATGCAAATACTTATATGAGTTAGTGGAAGAATTCAGTTCCACTTTGTCCGCTCAAGAAGTTGTAACGCTAGAAGACCGCAAGAACTCGCTTCTGAACAGGCGTGAGGTAAAGGTGCTGTTCAGGGGAGCCGCCGGCAAGATAAAGAGGACCGAGGCGGCAGAAAAGATTGCAGGCGAGCTCAAGGTCAACGCAAAGCAAGTGATCCCGATAAACCTCATTTGCAAGACTGGCATGACAGACGTTCACGCTCTATTCTATATCTACGACGATGAAAAGGAAATTGCAAAGCAGATGCCGCGCTTTAGGATGCTAAGAAGCCTGCCAAAGGCAGAAAGGAAAAAGATCCTTGACGACGAAAAGGCAGTCAAGCTGAAGGCCAAGCAGGAAGCTGCTGCGGCTGTAAAGGGTGGCGCTGGAGGCAAGAAGTAAGATGGCTGACAAAAAGGCTGCTGCAAAAGGCGAGGTAGCCGTTTACAAATTCTACAAGGTCCAGGGCGACAAGGTTACAAGGACAAAGAGGGACTGCCCAAGGTGCGGCAAGGGGACCTTCATGGCAGAGCACAAGGACAGGTTCACCTGCGGCAAGTGCGGGTTTACGGAATTCACGCACAAAGAGCAGGCCAAGAAGGGCAAAAAGTAGAGCTAGCCCGCGAGGTTTTTGATCTCTTTTTTGATGGCACGCGCCACAGAGGGTGCCAGAACAGGGTAGAATGACTCGATGTAGCGCCTGCTTTTTGCAAGCCTGCCTATATTGCTGTTGCCTGCAACCTGCACGTAGCCTTGCAGAAATTCACTTGTTACCTTAGTCGCGATTTGGCTGTTGCGCATGCCTTTCAAGCCCCAGCTGATAAACTGCGCAAGGTCCCACGCTGGGTCGCCGGCCTCAAAGACAAACTGCTCCACATCGGTAAAGTAGAGGCTGCTTCCGCTGACAATGATGTTTTTTGGCTTGATGTTGCCAAGGCTAGAGCCAGCAACGTGTATCTTTGCCATCTGCGCGCCGGCCTGTCTGAGCCGGCCGGTGTTATCCCCGACTTTTGCGTAGCCCTTTATCACGTCTGCAAGCGTCCTGCCTTCGATATACTGAGTCACAATGAGCTTCCTGTCAAGTACAATGGCCTCTATTGCAGGCACATGCAGGCCAAGGTTGCGCAGATATCGGATAGCCAGATATTCTGAACCAAGGCGAAACATCGGGTCCACCTTGAACCTTTTTACCGGCACGGTCCAGACGCTCAGGGCGGCCCATTTTACCGCCTTTGATTTTGCCAGTTCTTTCACTGCGATTTTGTGCTCGCCGGAATCATGCTTTATCACATACAGAACAGTCCTGCTGTTGACGTTTCCAAGGCGGCGCTTTGTCGTTATTGAATAGTTGCCAAACCCAAGGGACTTTGCCAAGTCGTCAAGCCAGTCCTTGCTGTCAACTATCAGCTTGCCTTCCGGCAGTTTCCAGTATACGCCTTTTGGGCATGACATAAAGTCAGGCAGGTTGACGTGCTGCTCCCTGTGGCGGCGGATCTTGGACTCGGCTTCCTTGATTGCCAGATGCCAGATCCTGTGCCCTGCATAGGTCTGAATAAAATAAGAGCTGAATTCCTGAAGCCTTTTTGAGAGCTTTAACCTTGCCGTGCCCTTTTCCACCAGAACGCGCTTTTCAGATATACGCAAAAGATCACCCTGACGGTCAAACAGCTCGCTGTCCTCTGCCACAATGTCTTCAAGCGCCCTTTTGTAGCCGTCAAGGGCAAACTTCAGGTTGCGCCCGCCGGCCATGTACGTCCTGTAGTAGCTGTACGTGGCGCTTGGGTACAGCAACATCCTACGCTTTATCTTTGAAAACGCCGCATATTCCAGAGGAAAGTGGATTTCGGTGCTCAAAATACCTGCAGAATTTACGATGTCTTGAACTTCTTCTAGAATCACGCGGCGCTTGTAGATCCGCTCAACGCGGAGAAGAAATTCAGAACCAATAATCGGCTCGTAGACGTGGAGCAGCCTGCCAATCACAAATTCGCCAAGAAGGCCGCCCTGCGCGTCGCGCTCTAGCGACTTGCGGTCCACGATAAGTGCCGATACCTCCATTTCCTGCTCGCTCATGTAGATGTATTTGACTAAGTAAGGGTAGTTTTCCAAGACAATCAGGATGTCGACGTCGCTGTCAGGCCTGGCGTAGCCGGCGGCCCTTGACCCGTAGATGCATGCCGCAACTACCGTGCGGCCTTTTCCAACCTTGCTGACGCATTTTTTCAGAACTCCGAGCTCTTCCGGTGAAACGCTAGACATAGCCGGTTTTCTTTTTTCTCAGCTTTGCGCTTTCAAATTCTGCTATCTTGTCCCTTACCGCCTGCTCCACCTGCAGGCGCGCCATCGCCTCTATAGGGATTCTTATCACGTTAGTGTCAATTGGCACCTTTGCCGTTGGGAGGCCCTTTTCCATCCACATCTTTAACACCTTGTCTTCCAGCTTCATGTCCCTAAAGCCTTCAGGAAAACGCGTCGTTATGTGCCTTATCAGGGTCTGGTCTGACTTGAAGACTGCGCGCTCTTCCAAAAGCCGGCCAGAATCGGCGTATGTCCCTTCAAAGAGCGTGCCGGACACTTCATCCGATATGACCTTCATCTTGACTATCCTGCTGACAAGCTCTAGGTAGTGCATGAACTCGTGCGCCAAAATGGCGTGTATCGTGCCCTTGAGCCCATAGGCGACCAGCGGTGCAGTCACCTGCACGACCACTCGCAGGAGGTTGTCGTCGCCCACCACCGGGATCGTCCTTGCAAACATGATGCCCATCTGGGCAAACTCGGCCGCTGATGTTGAAACAACGAGGCTTGGCTCGACGTAATAATACGGGTATTTCAACCCCGATGCTTCTTCTACTCGCCTGATCCCTTCGGTGACAAGCGAGAACCTTTCAACCACAGAGTCATAGATTTTTTGCGGCAGCTGCCCTGCTTTGAAGGCGTCATGGACCTTGTACAGCGGGTCGAAGCTGCTCATCTTTTCTGCTGTCAGATTCCTCCAGTCAAACAAAAACGTTACTGAAGTTCCACGTCCAGTATGTCAAACGTGACGCATTCGCACTTGTTTCCAAGGATTTCTGAAATGTTGGGCTTCATGTATTCTTCGCCGCCTACAAACTGCTTTATCATCAATCCGCCATCTGCCGTAATGGTAAGCGTAAACTCGTTGCTGCCAAGTTGTCTGGCTCGCGCGGAATAGATCCTTTTCGTGGCTATCCTAGATCTGTTTTCAAAGCTTACGTCAGAGCCGGCGAGTGAGTTCAGCTTTTTCAGGTCCTGTTTTGTAAGCGGGCTTGCGCATCTTGTGTGAATCCTTGTCTTGACTGTAAAGCGCGCCTGCGGCTCAAGAATGTCCTCGTGCATAGACATGGTTGCAGAGACCCCATTACCTTTGACCCTGACTTTTTTCAATTCTCTTTTCTTTGGGTCAAAGACGCGGACAGAGAAAGGCCTGCCGCTCCCAAGCACAAGGCTCTTCTGGTCCTCGCTTCCGATCCAAGAAAATTTTGGAGCCTGCCCTTTTGTAACTGCCATCAGCTCTTTTGCAATGATGCCTTCGACGCTGGCGTAGCCTGACAGCCCGGAATTGTTGCAAGAGTCGCACCCCTTGCCTTCGCAGTGCGGGCACTTGTCCTGCTTTTGCGGCAGGCCCCTTGACTTTTTGACGTACCTGCCGGCAAGCGCAACCGGCCGCGACTTTACTGCCACGTCCACGTTGTTCTCCTTGTCCACTGCGAGGCTTATCGTGATGTCAGGCTTCATGTAATCGGCCTTTCTCTTTGTCAGCCACACAAGCCGGGTGCCAAGCTCCCTTGTCAGATGGTTCTTGATGCTCTCCCTGCCCCGTATCTTCAGGCGCGCCCTCATCGCGTCCTCGCGCTCGTAGATCTGGGTCGGCAGGGTGGCTCCAACAACAAAGGTGTCAAACTCATAGTCCTGCACTGCAGCCATTATCCTGTCCATTATCGAATCAAGGCTGTCCATCAGGCCGCGGCAGATGTAGCAGGGCCTGTCGGGCTTGACGCGGCCGGTGTCTGTGTGCCTTTCAAGGCAGTACTTGCAGAGTTTGTATTGCTTTAGCTGAAGCACTGTGCTCTTGGCATCAACCACCAAGGCCGCCGCCACCAAATTTCCTGAAAAGGTCTCCAAGGCCGCCGCCTCTTCCCTTGCTGTGCTTCATGATGTCCTTGGAGGCGTTGTACTGCTTTATCATTTCCTTGATGTCAGCTTCCATCAGGCCGGAGCCCCTTGCTATTCGCTTTCGCCTTGACTCGTTGATGATGTCCGGGTCTTTCTTTTCTTCCTTTGTCATGGACTGGATTATGAAGCGCCACCTCTCCATCTTGACCTGCATCTCGTCAAGCTTGTCTTCCTTGACCATCCCGGACATCCCAAGATTCTCGATGATGTTCCTAAAGCCCATCTTGCTTGCCGAGTCCATCTGCGCGTAAAAGTCCTCGATGGTCATCTTGCCCTTTGCGATGCGCTTTACCTGATCCTCGTCTGCTTGTAGCTCAAGCCCCTTTGCCATCTCGAGCAGCGCCTTGATGTCGCCCATGCCAAGCAGCCTGCCGACAAAGCGCGTGGGTGAAAACTGTTCGAGGTCGTCTATTCGCTCGCCCGTTCCGATAAACATCACCTTGGCCCCTGTTGCCGCGGAAGCCGCAAGCGCGCCGCCTCCCTTGGCAGTGCCGTCAAGCTTTGTAAGTATGATTCCGCCCACTGGCGCGGCTTCATGGAATGCCTTTGCCTGATTGAATGCCTGCTGACCTATTGTCCCGTCAATGACTAAAAGCACGAGATCAGGGGTCGCTACTTTGTGCATTTCGCGCATCTCTTCGAGTAGCCCGGTCTCCTCCTTGTGCCTGCCGGCGGTGTCGATGATTATGACGTCAAGGTTCTGTTCCTTGAAATGCTCAAGACCATTTCTTGTGATGCCAACTGCATCTTTGCTCTCCTCTTCGCCATAGACTTCGACATTTATCTTGCTGCAGTTCATCTTCAGCTGGGTCAGCGCGCCCGGGCGCCAGGTGTCTGCGCCTACCACTCCGACCCTGTACCCGTGCTTTGTAAGCCACCTTCCTAGCTTTGCAGTTACTGTAGTCTTGCCGCTTCCTTGGATACCCAGCATGAGGACAACGTTTTGCTTGCCGGGCTTGAAGAACGACGTGGCCAGCGCGTGATCGTCGTCTTCCTGTGCCTTGTCGATGGTCTTTATCACCTCGCCAGAGTAACCCAACATCTTGGCAAGCTCGCCATAGAGTATTGTTACGATGTGATCTTTCCGCGAGAGCCCTTTTGGCGGCTGCTCGCTCAGCGCACGCTCCTTGAGGTTCTGCGTGATCGAGAGTACGAGCCTGACGTTGACGTCTGACTGCAGGAGCGCCCGCTGGACATCCTTGCAGAGCGAGTCGATAAGCTCCTCATTGATGTCAGACGCTCCAACAATTTTTTTCAGGGCACCTCTTAGGCCCTCGCGCAGGTTGTCAAACATTTACTTCTTGCCTACTAGGGCCACTTCCAGTATTTCAAATATTCCCCGCTGGCCGTCCCAGTGCACATCGGCCTTTTTGACCTGCAGGCTCTTTGCAAAGAGCGGACAGTCAATCACCAGAGTCTCTGCCTCGCCGCCCTCGAACGTAAGGTTAAAGCCGTATTTTTTGGAAAGCGGCTCGAGCTTTGACAATGCTTCCATGTCAAGAGTCCTGCCAAGCCATTCTTTTTCAAGTCCCATCGCCGACACGCCCACTATCATTATCTGAAAGCCGCGCCCAACCAGCTCACGCATGTATTTTGCCGGCTCTACATTCCAGAACGGTGCTATTGCCGCAAGCCCCTGCCGGCTGCATATTTCTTCAAAAGCCTGTTTTTGGTAGTTGCTTGAAATTCCGCCATAGACTACCCCTTCAATTCCGTACAGCGACTTTGCCTGCGTTATCGCTTCTTCGAGCGCCTTCATTTCGTCCTGCTTGCTCCTGCCGCTCACTGCAAAGCCCATCAGTGGGATCTGCATCGCGTCTGCAAGGTACTCGGTGACCCAGCTGTTCGGATAATGAAAGAGCGGGCTGTCGTCAGCCAGAGGGTGCATCGTGACAAGGCAGACAACCTGATGCCCCATCTCCTTTGCGCGAAATATCGCAAAGGTGCTGTCCTTGCCACCAGAATAAAGCGATGTAAGCTTCAACCACAGTGACAGATCAAGAGTTCAATATTAAGACTACCGACCAACTGTTTATATCATCATGTCGGCTAATTGCCATCTACTTGAGCATACTGCTTGAGGTAAGAAACCTCAGTAAGCAATTTATGATAAAGAAAAGTTTCTGGCAATCAAAAGGGCCGCAGTATTTCAAAGCTGTGGACAATGTCAGTTTTGACTTGGACAGGGGAAAGGTTCTGGTGATTGCTGGCGAGTCAGGCTCTGGCAAGACTACGGTAGCCAGGCTGGTCATAGGAGCAATCAGGCCGGACGCCGGCTCGATATCATTTGACGGAAGCGACATCACCCGCTTTACGGGCAACCAGCTCAAGCAATTCCGCTCGTATGTCCACATGGTCTACCAAGACCCGTATGCGTCGCTCGATCCACGCATGAGGATACTTGACATAGTGATGGAGCCTCTGAACATACACGACAGGGAGAGCAGCAAACAGCAAAAGGTTGAAAAAGCATTCAAGGCTCTTGAAGAGGTCCGGCTTGATCCAGGAGAAATTGCGCAAGAGTATCCTCAGGCGCTTTCCGGGGGCCAGAGACAGAGAGTTGCGCTGGCTAGGGCAGTAGTCCTGAAGCCAAAACTTATTGTGGCAGATGAGCCCGTTTCAATGCTTGATGTCTCGGTGCGGGCCGAAACGCTTGGCCTGATGATGAACCTCAAGGAGCGGTTCCAGATATCATTTATCTACATAACGCACGACCTGTCGACTGCAAGGTATGTCGGGGATAGCGTAGTCATAATGTACAAGGGGCAGATAATTGAAAAAGGCCCTATAGACAATGTCCTGCTCAACCCATTGCACCCCTATACGCAGGCATTAATCGAGGCCATCCCTGACCCAGACGGAGCCCCAGAAGACCCCAATCCGCGCGAAACAAGACAACAGGCTGCTGATGAAAAATTATCGATGCCATCAATTGGATGCAAGTACTATGACCTCTGCCCTCATGCTATGGAAGTATGCAAAAAAGAGCCAGCCCTGGTAAAGGCCGCGGACTCGCATTATGTCTCATGCTTCCTTTATGACAGCAAGGAATAGCAAGAGTTCCGCACACCAAAATGGTTTTATGGATGCGGTCTAGCCTAATAACAGAATTATGAGAAAGGAAATATTGGCGGCCTTGCCGATTTGCCTGCTAATTCTTTCAGCATTTGCAAACCTTGGCGCCCCTGCTTACTCGCAAGCTCCCGTGAAGGGCCCAAATGTTGACAGCGTAAAATTTACACAGTACTCCGATGAAAATATCGCCCTGAAAGCAGTAAAGGCTGGCGACATCGACGCTTATTTATACCGCATTCCGCTTGAAATCGTTTCTGACGTAAAGAAAGATCCGAGTCTTACGGTTTATGACAGAGACGCCGGGTCCTTTGGCCTTCTTTTGAATCCGGCCCCATCAAGGGACGCCAATGTACTGAATCCATTCCAATTCAGAGAGGTCAGATTTGCCATGAACTACCTTGTGGATCGCGAATTCGTGGTGAACGAAGTTCTTAAGGGATCAGGTTCGCCGATGATCGACCCGTTTGGCATTTCATCACCCGAATATCAAGACGTTGCAGACATTGTCGAATCGTTTGGCTTTAGGCATGATTTTAACGGTGCAGAGAAAATGATCGGTGATGCTCTTGGCTCTGCCGGAGCTGTCAAGGAAAACGACAAGTGGATGTTCAAGGGAAGCCCAGTTTCAGTCAAGGTCTTCATCAGGAGCGACGACCCCAGACGTACTTCTATTGGCGAAGCCCTTTCTTCAGATCTGGAAAAAATCGGTTTTACAGTTGAAAAGATATACGGAGATCTTTCACGCGCCCAGCTTGACGTATACGGCTCAAATCCCCAGGATCTCAAGTGGCAGATCTACACCGAGGGTTATGCAGGCACTCTGACATTCGTGGCATACAATCCAACAGTACCTGCTCAAATGTATGCCCCATGGTACGCGAACATGCCGGGAAGGGGCAACGCTGGCTCGTGGCAGTATTCAAACAAGACGCTGGATGACATTACCCAAAAGATCCTGAACCTAAACTTTACATCTAAAGAGGAGAGAACAGAGCTCGTCAGAAAAGCCATCGCACAAGGGATACAGGAGTCTGTCAGGATATTCATCGCCCAGACAAAGGAGCCGTACGTGGCTTCGTCGTCTGTAACCGGCCTAGTAAATGACTTTGGCGCAGGGATTTCAAGCAGGTTCTCACTGATCGACGCAAAGCCGGCCAGTGGAAGTACGCTAAATATCGGCGTCAGGCAGCTTTCTGCGGGCGCCTGGAACAACATGGCTGGCCTGAAGGACACCTTTACAATAACCATAGCTTCTGCCGTTTACGACTTTGCTTCGCTCAGGGATCCATACCTTGGAACAGTAATACCCATGCGGAACAACTGGACAGAAATAGTCACCAAGGGACCCACAGGCACTCTTGGCGTTCCATCTGACTCCCAAAAATGGGATCCGTACAGTTCTGAATGGAAGGCAGTTGGAGACAATGAAGCATCAAAAAGCAAGGTCACATACAAGGTGCTTTACTCTGACTGGCATAACGGCATTCCCATGGACAAGAATGACCTTTTGTATTCTTATTACTTCACTTTTGAATGGGGGACAAACACGACAAAAAGCGGGGCTCCGGATCTCACGATTGATCCAGAGATCACCCCCACTGTTAGCGCAAGTCTTCCGACGTTAAAGGGCATCAGGTTCCTGTCAGACGACACTGTCGAGTCTTATGTGGATGTCTGGCACTTTGACGATAAAGAGATAGCCGACTATGGAACAATCTGGGCTGCCGAGCCGTGGGAAGTCACGGCTGCAGAGGAAAGGCTGGTCACTGCAGGCAAGGTATCATTTTCAAGCAGCGGAGCTGTCGAGAATAAGGTCGACTGGCTTTCGCTGGTCAACCCGCAGCATGCAGAGATGATAAGGGCGGAGCTTCAAAAGATGAAAGACGAGCGGTTCGTCCCTGCCGCATTGAAGGGCTTGGTAAGCACCGAAGATGCAATCAAGCGGTACGACGCTAGCATGAAATGGATTGCCGATCACAAAAACGCCATAATCAGCAACGGGCCGTTTTACCTTGACAGCTTTAACGCAGCTGGCCAGACTGCCACCATAAAGGCGTTCAGGGACAGCTCGTACCCGTTCGCGCAAGATTACTGGTCTTCTAGATTTGGAAGCCCGATGATCGCGTCTATTGAAGGCGTTGACATGCAGGGACCAGTTACCATCGGCCAGCCCAAAGCGATCACAGTCTCGATAAATGTTGCGGGCAAGCCGAGCAGCGACGCGAAAGTGAAATACCTTATCTTTGGCGGCAACGGAATAGCAGCCACGGGCGATGCAGTGCCTGGGCAGAGTGGCCAGTTTGAAATCCAGTTAGGTGCCAACCAGACGTCGCAACTCAGCCCAGGTGCAAATACCCTCAAAGTGTTTGCTACTAGCAACAAGGCGTCCAAACTTGCAGTTTTCTCGACTCCTGTCTTGGCAACCGCCGCATCTGCGCCTTCCGGCCCGGGCAACCAGGCCAACAATACAAGCAGCAATTCAAGCTCGCCGGCGCCAAATGACAACAAATCGGGATGCCTGATAGCAACAGCCGCATTTGGATCAGAGCTTACTCCGCAGGTGCAGTTCCTGCGCAATTTCAGGCAAAACTACATCCTAGAAACTGCGTCAGGCTCTGCCTTTATGAACACGTTCAACACCATCTACTATTCTTTCAGCCCGCAGGTGGCAGACTATGAGCGCGGGCAGCCGTGGCTCCAGCAGACAGTAAAGACGGGATTGTATCCGCTGTTTGGAATCCTGCTCCTTTCAGAAAAGGCTCATAATTCAGTCAATGGTGGCGAGGCAGGCACCATGCTTGCCGGAGCAACGGCCAGCTCATTGATAGGCTTGGTGTATGTCGCCCCCGCAATGGCAGCGTACACTATAGTAAAAAGAGGGCACATCAAATTCAAAACTGTATGGCTAAAGGCGCTGTTGCTGGCTCTTGGCGCTACCGCGGTAGCCATGTTGGCAGGGACAATAGCTCAGAATGCAGGCATCTTGTCAGTGGCTACTGCTGCGTTTGTAGTGCTGACGGCGGCAGTTTCCGCCCTAGTGGCCGGAATCGTTGTAACGTCTAGAATGCTTCAGTTGAAGAGAACCAGAGAATTTTAATATAAAACTCTCCTGTCACTCTTGTCTAATTGAAAGCGTTTTACGCGTTCGCTCTGAAGCGGTCGCTGTACCTAGTTGTTGTGTTATTCGTAACGCTGCTTGTTACAGTGTCGCTTTTGGGTCCAGTCGTGGACAAAGTCCTTACTGGCTCGGTAGTAGACAGGGTCACCGAAGAGGTGAACAAGAACCCGAAACTCAGCACGCTCTCAGCTGCTGAGCGCGATGCATTGATAAAGACGCTTGTAGGCGAGCAGGTTCACAACCTTGGCTTGGACGAGCCTTGGTTTTCGCCAAAGCGGCTGTACAACACCGTAGTAAAGGTGATGGTCCTTGACCTTGGCAGGACGAACAACAACTACCAGAGCAGCTCGGGCACTTCAGACATACACGATCTCATAATGGAGAGGCTTCCAAGGACGATTCTCCTCTTTGGCACGGCGACAGCAATAACCTCGGCAATAGGCATCTACCTCGGGGCTTTCGTTGGCGGGAGAGAAGGATCAATCTGGGATAAGCTCAATTCTGCTTATGCGGTTTTTAGCAACAGTTTTCCGCACTGGTGGGTTGGAATACTGATGATATTCTTCTTTGCGTTTTCGCTGCGGATTTTTCCTGCCCAGTCCCTTCCACAGATGCTTCCTTCAGACCCGTACTACGCGGTTGACCTGCTGTACCACATGGCGCTTCCGCTCCTGACGCTCGTGATAGTCGGGCTTGGATCATGGACCTATGGCGTCAGGTATTTCGTGGTCCTGGTGCTGGGAGAAGACTTCATAAGGGCAAAGAGAGCGGCAGGGATACCGGAAAGGAGGGTCCTGTATTCACACGCGTTAAAGAACGCTGCTCCACCAATATTCACGTCAGTGGCGCTTACTATGGCTGGCTCTTTTGGCGGCGCGGTGCTGACTGAAACAGTGTTTAACTGGCCGGGGATGGGCATGCTTTATTACGAGTCTATAGGCAATCTGGACATTCCTGTCCTTATCGGGCTGACGTACGTATCTACACTGATTTTCGTCATCACGGTTTTCATCATTGACCTTGCCTACGGCTATTTCGATCCAAGACTGAAAGTCACAGGAGACGGCGTAAGCTAAATGGCGAACCACGAAGTCCTCTCTAGAAAAGATGTAACCCGCATGTTTCTCCGCTCCCGCGGTGGGCTGGCGGGGGCAATGATCCTGCTATCGCTGCTTTTGATCTCGATATACGCCGCAGTGGCAGTCCCGCTTGAATCATACAAGCAGTGGAACAACCCCAAGTTTTGGCAGGATTACCCACAAAAGGTACCGCCTGCTTGGACAGACGGCTTTTACGGCAGCATGACCAAGCACACCGTCCTCGCGTTTGCAGACTCCCAGAAATCAGAGTCAACCATACAGGGCGTCAGGACAGCAAGCTATTCCTGGAAAATCAATTATAACTATGACTCGTACCCGAGCGACTTTATCTTGTCTGTCACAGCAAAATACAGCAGGCAGCCAATCTTGCAGCTGGATATTGTCAGGCCGGACGGCAGGGATTTCAAGATCTATTATTCTACCCTTCCTCCTCCTCAGTCAGGCGAGTTCACATTCTTAGGAAGGATCACCTCAGATGAACCTTCGATGCAGGGAAACCTCAGGAATTATCTGAGTCAGTTCAGCTGCGAACAGGATGCAGCCAAGCCTGCCATTATGGTCTTTTCTGGTGTGCAGGATTGCAAGGTCTTGAAGGGCACCTATACGGTAACAGAGACTCTATACTTTTTTGGCGGTTCTGACGAAGTCCAGGATTCTGAGTTTATCCTTGGCGGCCAGGTGTTTGGCCTGATGGGCACCGACGACCTTGGGCGCGACCTTTCTGTAGGGATTCTCTGGGGAGCCCCGGTGGCGCTCTTTATCGGCCTGACGGTGGCAATTACTTCAACGTTCATTGGCCTCATCTATGGCGTCTTTGCCGGCTACAAGGGCAGATACGCTGAAGAAGGTATGATGCGGGTAAACGACATCTTTTACGCCTTTCCAGTTCTTCCGCTTTTGATAATCCTTTCAGTCTCGATAGGCAGGAGCATTTTCCTCTTTGTTGGGTTCTTTGTATTGTTTGGCTGGGTAGGGATGGCAAAGATCGGAAGGAGCCTTGCGCTCCAGATAAAGAACCTCCCGTACGTGGAGGCTTCAGAACTGATGGGCGAATCTGATACCAAGATAATAACTAGGCACATCATCCCGCAGCTCTTGCCGATAGCTTTTGCAACCATTGCAGTTTCTGTCCCGGCAGCCATTCTTGGCGAAGCGGCCCTGAGTTTTCTTGGCCTTGGTGATCCGTCAATCCCGACGTGGGGAAGAATCCTACATGA
>JAJPHX010000040.1 GCA_021325075.1 Nitrososphaeraceae archaeon
ACAGTGGTTGGAAGGCTCCGCAAGGATACCGCCTTTGACAACGGCATCAAGTACGTGCTCTTGTCGCATAACGAAAAGATGGGATCTGCAAAGGGCGCGGTCTTGCTGGCAGAATTGCTAAAGGACAGGAACATCCTCTAAATTTCTTTTTATTACCACTGCAAACTTGCAATTAATAGGTTTATTAATCCCCAAACGACTTGATTTCTTGAATGGGAAGAATTGACGATCTTGACGTAAAGATTCTGAGCGAACTTGCCAAGGATGCAAGCATTTCTGTCCCAAGACTTTCCAAAAAAATCAATGTCAACTCTTCTGTCGTTTACAGCAGGATAAAGCGCCTGGTAAAGCGCGGCCTGATAAAGAAATTCACCATCGTCATAAACGACGAAGCACTTGGCTTTAGCGTCAAGGCGCTCACTGGCATCAACATGGATTCAAAGCTCAGAGACAATGTGCTCAACGAGCTATTCAAGATCCCTGAAGTGAGAGAGGTTGCAGAGGTCACGGGCAGGTTCGACGTCCTTGTTACCATGAACGCCCGCTCGCTTGACGAGATGCACCAGCTGATATCAGAGAAAATAGGCAGGATAGAGGGCGTGCAAAAGACCGAGACGTTCATTGAAATGCGCAAGACAAGCCGTGAGCTGGCCTACCCCACCTCCATTGCCAAGTAATAATATAAATAACAATTAGTTCACTTTACTTTCGACTCTGAGCAATTGACGATACCCCACCAGATAACAGTTGGCAACACGCTCAAGAACTATTATGAGCTTACAAAACCCAAGATCTGGTACCTACTTGTGTTTACGGCGTTTGGCGCCGCGCTCACGGCTTCATTCCTCTTTCATATTCCAATAAGCCCTCTTACTTGGTCGCTCCTGATAGGCGGGGTGGCCGCCGGCTCTGCAGCAGCTGACACGCTGACAGGCTACAACGACCGCGACATCGACGCCATAATGGACCGCACCAAGGACCGGCCGATACCGTCAGGCAGGATAACTCCCAAAAACGCGCTTGCCTTTGGGCTTGCGCTTGCCGCAATTTCGCTTGTTTGCGCCTGGTTTATCAACATCTGGGCGTTTGGGCTGATGGCCTTTGGACTGTTTGACAACATCGTCGTCTACAGCAAGTGGCTCAAGCGCAGGAGCCAGAGCAACATCATCTTGGGTGGCTTTTCCGGCGGCGCGCCGGCGCTGATAGGCTATGTTGCAGTAACAACGATGAACATCGAGATCGGCCTTGTGATGGCAGGGCTCGTGTTTCTGTGGATCCCTACCCACATCTGGAGCCTTGCGCTACACGTAAAAAAGGACTATACCAAGGCCGGCGTACCAATGCTCCCTGTGGTATCGACTGAAAAGTCCTCAGTCAGGGTGATTGCCGGCACGACCCTGATGATGGTGGTGTTCAGCGTGCTGCCGTTCTTTTTCAACGAATTTGGCATGATCTACCTTGCCACGGCAAGCGTGTTTGGAGCAGTCATGATCGCGCTGTCTGTCTGGCTGCTGGCAAGGCCAAGCGAGCGAGCGTCGTGGACCGTCTTCAAGTTCTCAAGCCCCTACCTGACTGCGCTATTCATCGCCTTTATGGTCGACGCTTTCTTCAAGTAACTCGCACTCGTACAGGATCCTTGCAACTACAACGTGCGCTTCAAGCCCGAGATCGCTTATGGAATAAGTGGGCCCAAGATGCTTTGTCACTTTTTCGGAAAAGTGCCCATTTGGAAACCCGCCTATGACAAAGGCGCAATCATCAATGCCTTTGGCAATGCTGGCTACTCTATGCGCATTGCTTTGCACGCCTGCTGTGGATAGCCCAACTATTTTGTCGACTGAAATATCGTTAATCAAATTTGCAAACTTGCTATCGCCAAGCTCCATCAGGACATTGCCTTCGTCGCTTTTTATCACCTTGTCCCTGAAGAGGCTGACCATCAAGCCTTCAAAGCGAAAATATGACTTGGGGACGCGCAGGTTGTCAGCTATCGTGATCACCTTGTCATTTATCGTGTGCACATAGACCCTTAACATGCTCTTCAAGAATAGCGGAGTAGATAGGGCTTCCATCAGGGCAAAGTGCACGATATCGGGCCTTCCGCGCTTCCAGCTGTCTGGTAGTCTTTTCATCGCTGCATGGTGGTAGCTCCTGTCAAGCAGCATTTCAGACGGCTTTAGCCCTGTCCTGCGCGAGTGGTTTTTCACTGCAGAATGGCCTGCTATGTTTTCAGGAACTGTTTCAAGCGCAGCTTCGGCGATGATGAGCGTTATCGTATGATAAGCTGCAAGGAATCCTGTATATTAAGCAGTGCCGGCGTGCTTTGACAGTATTTCAGACCTCTTGGCGTGCACGAGCTCTTGGAGCTCCTTGACGGCCATGCCAAGGTCCGAGTCAGCCCTGTCCTTGTCATGCTTGTTGACAATTATTTCGCCGGGGCCAAATTTCGCGTCTTTTACTTCTATCGGCACCTTTGAATGAAGCACTTCTGCTAAAAAGTCGTAAAGCGCGGGAAAGGTGGCATTGTTCTCATAGACATAGGTTGTCGTCCCCTTGCTCTCTTGCGTTTCTTCCTTTAGCGGAAATGAAAATGACGGAAGTGAAATTGAATCAATTATGCTTTTAGCCAGCTGGGCAAGCTCTGCATGGCTTTGCGCCTGCCTAAGCTCCCAGTATTTTTTGGCCATTCGCTCCAGCTCTTCTACATTGGTCAATGCCAATAATGGCGTTGCAAGATAGTTAACGGTTGCCGCGATGGTTTATCAGTAGGCAGCAAGTATTTTCTGGCGTTGAAAAACCCGCAGACCAAGCAGCTTGCAAGGGAACGAATAAGCATCTTGGTGGCAAATGTCCTGAAGGAAAACGATGAAGAGCTTGCAGCCAAGCAGGCAAGGCTTGCAAAAAAGGTGGCCATGCGATTCCGGGTACGCCTGCCCTACGAAGCCAGGCAGCTGTTCTGCAAAAAGTGCAAGGCGTTTATCGTGCCGGGCAGGAGCGCCCGGGTGAGGATAGGCAGGTCAAAAACAAGGGCTGTGAGGGTCACTTGCCTCAAATGCAGCCACACTTATCGCAGGGTTTTGATGGAATAAGGATTTGTGAGCTGCCCTTGACTAAAGTCGTAGGCTTCCTGTTTCATAGACCAATCATTGTTCTCTACAGGCGTAACTTCCCGCAGATCCTGCGGTAGACAAGCTGCCCTTAATCCTCTTTGAAGGATGTTGAGGGCAGCATTGTAATCTCTGTCTAATGTTAAGCCGCAAACATCACATCTGTGCATGCGCACAGCCAATTCCTTTGGTACGGAATGACCGCATCTCGAACAATCTACCGAAGTGTAGGCGGGTTCTACCTCTACTAGTTTCTTTGCCTTGTATTTGAGCATAATTTTGAATGTGCCCCATCCCGCATCTAGTATTAGCCTAGCAAAACGGTGGTTCTTTACCATATTTAGAATACGCAAGCGTTCAAGAAAGATAATATCATACCTTTCGGAATAGTAGGTTGAGAGTTTATGCAGAAAGTCATTCCGCTTATTCTTTATTTTACTATGCAGATCTACCATCCTCTTCTTTGCTTTTGTGTAATTGTGTGAACCTTTGATACGTCGTGATAGTCTTCGTTGCGACCTTCTTAAGGGCTTAATCATCTGATTTAAGAACTGTGGATTCTCAAACCCGTGGTTCTCAGAATCATGGACAAATTTTGTAATGCCAGCATCTATTCCGACTGATTTACGCGGGTTAATGAAATGAAATATTTGCTTCTTATCGCAGGTCACTAATGCGTACCATTTTCCGGCATTTCTGACTACTGTGACCTGCTTGATGTTGATGAGTCTACGATGCAGAATAATCTTGATTAGCCCGATCTTGGAAAGCCATAGCTCATCGCCTTTTATTCTGAAGCCAGTTTGATTATACGTGAATGAGTTGAAATCTTCATGTTTTTTCTGATACAGTCTGCTTGATCTATTCCTAGTCACACCAGATGTCCTGAGCGCCCTCCTCGCTGCAGTTAGCTGCTTCCCAACCATCTGTAACATCTTGCTATGATAGTTATAGAGCCAAGGGTGTTGTATTTTTAATTCAACGAGCACATAATTCATATCAAATTCTGACATGTTTTTGTCGCAAAAGTAGTTGTATAGCCATCTACACCCATCCAATGTCTCTTCAAGTTTCTGCTCTATTCTTTTAGTTGGATACAGACGAAACCTGTAGTTACGCATTTTCAACTCCAAATAAGCGGATTACTATATAAGAAGAGTATCACCTTGGAGCCGGGGAGGGTCTAGTCCTGATAAGGATTTATAAGGGCTAACCAAATTTTCGAAATACCATATGGCTAAGGTTTACGACGTTCCGGCTGACGAGCTGATCGCCAAGCTGGCCGAACAATTGAAGAAC
>JAJPHX010000166.1 GCA_021325075.1 Nitrososphaeraceae archaeon
AAAAAAGGTTAAACTGCTTCAGAGTAAGCAGTTTTGTATTCCTGGTACATCGTGTCTTTGATATTGTCAGTCAGGGCGTGAAGCTCTTGAGCGTCGTTTAGTTCGTTCTTTCTCTTTGCAACAACTCCAAGAGATTTTAATTCTGCCAGCCACCGGTCAACATTATGCATTTCCTCATCGAAAGCTTGGTCAGGCATTTTCAGTAGAGTTATCAAGGATAGCTCCTAAAAAGCATCATGGGGATATCGTATAGAAGAATCGGCCGGGACATAATGAGTTGCCAGCATCGCTTTGCAATGAAAACTAGTTAACAAAAAGGGCTACCTTTCTTGACAGAGCCTAGATTATCCTAAAGTTATCCTTCGTAACTGCCGACCATAATTGCAAGAACAATCCTCAACTATAGAATCATCTACGAATGGAATCAAGCGCGTTTGTCTGAACGACGGAGGAGCTTTTGACCACGACCTAAAAGTATGCCCGTTTTGCAGCTCAAAGCTGGTAGAGGTTGACAAGCATACTTGGCTTGACACTCCCGACCATGACACCGTATTGGTATGCCCAAAAGACGCGATGGCCTACAATGATCTGGGGCTCAAGAATTGCCGCTTTTGCGGGACGTTGCTGGTGCCATTTGACGAATTCAATTCGTCCATGCCAACACCTGAAGCAAAGCAGACACCTCCAGTGGCCGAGGATGCGAAAGATACAACAAGTACGTCAAGCGATCATAAAAGCCTCGTGAATAAAGCAGCCAAAGTTTCAAAGTGGCTAAAGATACCATATGGCAAGCTGGCCAAGACGCATCTTGCATTTAGAAAATAAGAGCAGAGCTGTTGTCACTGGGGTTGGCGCTTTACAAAGTTTTGGCAATCGCAAACTCCAAACACGCATCTGTTATTCTTGCCCTGTAGGTGGTAGTCCTTGTTGTGGCCACATTCGCAGACGTTTCTGGGCAACCCGAATAGTCTACTGAAGGTGTGGGTCTTACTTAAGTCGTCTTGCGGGCTCTGCATGGCATCTGCAACGCCTTCCACCTCTTTATGACCAAGTATGTAATAATTTTGATAAACTGAATTCTATGAAACTGTCAAGACACTCACCTTTGAGTCTCTTGCGCTGTAAAGCGAATCACCGGCGAAATGCGCCTGAATGTTGTAGCTGCCGGGGCTGCTTGGCGCGACAAGGCCAGTTGCCCTGTACACGCCACTAGAGTCCGTGGCTTTGCTTGGAATCGTTACTGGCGGAGTTGCCGTAAATGTTATTGTCTTGCCTGGCAGGGGCGTTGAAGTAACAGAATCCTTTAGCGCGCTGTGCACCTTGTAGGTTCCGCTTGGAGCAACAGGATCTGGGTAGAGGTAGAGCGTTAGCGAGGTCTTGTGCTTTATCGTATTGTAGGTGATTGATGTTGAAGACTCGGTGTATGTGCTGTCACAGCTGGACTCTGCCGATACATTCCAGCCAGAGCCGACTGTTGAAGGAGCAGTGGCAGTGGTTGAAAACGTGCCATCAGCATTTGTGGTTGGATAGTTTCCGATGTTAGCAACGCCGTTTCCCCAGAATACTATCTGAATCCCTCCGACGCCGTGGCCTGTTTCTGCATCTGTCAGCTTGCCTGATATCGTGATGTCCTTGCCCCATGGCACCTTGCCAACAGGATCCAATGTCAGGTTTGCAGTTCTTGCGTCAGAGTGCCATTTGACATTGTAAGTGACTTTATACGTGAAATATTCAAAGTTCCATTCGGCATACGCCACCTGCCCATCTTGGCCGCCGCACTGTCCCCTGACTATGCTGACTGTAACGGTCTTGTCCTGGTCCGGGTTGACGTTCTGTATACATACGCCGTTTCCAAATCCAAGCGCGGTGTTCTCGTACCATGCGCTTCCCGCGTTGGAATTTCCGTCCCGGCTTGTCTTGGCCGAATGGATTACAAATGTCACGTCATAGCCGTACCTGAGGCTTCCATCAAACGTCAGCCCCGGGTTTGCTATGGGGTCGTATGTCTGGCCGTAACTTGTAATCTTGAATGATTTTACAGTGTAGTCGTATTCGTTTCCGCACGAGCCCGGCGGAGAGCCGTGAGCATATGCGTTGATGACAACCAGCGGCGAACATATCGATATCGCAAGAATTCCGACTAGGATCCCTGTGATCGTCGCGGTCCTATATTGCATATGCTGTTTACCAGATGATTACAGGATATTTACGAATTTTAGAGGCTCGCTAACGTTGAAACTGATAGAAAATATGCTACACTATCTCAAACCGACAACTATCGAATGGTAAGGCATGAGAGGAGAGCACAGGAAACTATAAAGGTTCTGTATTCAGTTTTTGTGACTGACAGCTGTCTATAAATCGGCGACCACAAAGTTTCGTGAGATTTAGACGAGGTGTAATAAAAAATAATGACAACACTATCAACGACGGAAATAATAAAGCATGAGAGAAAGGCGGCCAGAATATCAAAACAAGTGAATTTTGCCCTGTGCGGGTCTTGTTTCTGGTCTGCTTCCTGTCTGGACAGCAGGGGAATTGAACGATGTCCGATGTGCAAGAGCGACAAGGTAGAGTCCATGCCGGTTGCAGGAAATGAAATGTATTCATTCGATTACGATGTCAAGCGAGGCGTTGTAGTAGATTTCACTTCGGTAAAGGTTTCTGCATGAAAGCTTGGCATCAGCATGGTGATCTACAATGTTGCACAGGTGATGGAGGATATCTAATTCAAGCTGTCTGAATAGCTTGTTGATTAACAACCGGCAACAATATTAGCAACAAGCTGCCTGATCCTCTATTGTTCTCGAGAATTCTTGTTGCAGTGGACGGCTCTGAATCTGCAAAAAAGGCGTTTGAAAAGTCAATCTATCTGGCGCAGAGGTGCGATTCAAAACTGGATGTCATCCATGTTGTGCTTGATTCCACCTACGGCGGCGACAGCGCTACCACGTTTGAACTGATCGACGAGCTCAAGGAAAAAGGCAAGAAGCTGTTGGAGCAGTGCAAGAATCAGGCGCAGAGCAACAATGTCGCGGTAGAAACATTGCTGAAGCTAGGTGATTATGCCCAAGTAATTATTGACACTGCGGATCAGAACGATTATGATCTGATCGTGATGGGGAGCAGGGGGTTGAGCGTGTTTAAGGAGTTGCTTCTTGGCAGCGTTTCATTCAAGGTCATGCATCATGCAAAATGCCCAGTCATGGTAGTGAG
>JAJPHX010000176.1 GCA_021325075.1 Nitrososphaeraceae archaeon
ATCCTCAAGTTTGAATCTAGAGCTGTTGCCATGAGATAGGTAGAACAAGACGACCTTAAGTATAATTTCTATATAGAATATATATTCTCTATATCGATCGCAGCAAAGGCAGAGTTCGGGTTTTACGGCGATTTCAGAATAAATCTTTTGCCGCTTCTGAATGCGATTGTCCTTGCAGACGATCTGTCCCTTGCTCCGCGCCTGTTTGCGTCAGTGTTCTGTGGAAGCGATGTTCCGTGCTCATCCACTATCTCGATCTCGACCCTTTCCCCGAATTTTAATTTCAACATGCGGGCGATCTGCCTTGCCATGGCCATATTGCCGTCGCCTATCTTCACTACTTTTTTCCTTGACTCGATTCCGCCAAGCATTGCGGAAATCTGTTGCACGGTATCTTCCGGCGAAGACTCGACGATGCTCAATATTTCCTGATGCAGATAGATTGCAGATATTCCGATCCTGCTGCCCGGGTCTATCCCTATTGTCAACTGGTCGTCAATGTATTCGCCTGTCATACTGCGCAGGATCTTTGCCTTGACAATTGCAGGGTATTTTTCCAGCTCGGTGTCAAGCATCACCACGCTTTTCTTGTTGACTATCTCTGCCTCGTCCTGCGTGGTAATGATGACTCTCGCATTTGACGCTGCTGCTTCCTCTGGCGATAATGAGTCGAACTGGAGATCCATCAGCTTTAGCGCGCTGGTGATGTTATAGTAAGGTCTGCCGCGGACAGTGGCCACTGCGACCTTGTGGTGTAAAAGCTCCTCGGTCAGGGGCGTTTCTTCAACAGTTAGCTTTGGCAAAAATCGCTTTTAAAGTTTGTGTTCTAGTTTATCGGCTTGCCGTCTGCGTTGTATTTCTTTATCTTTGCTGCCGATCCGCCGGATGAAGATGACTTTGGTTCTGCCTTTGCTGCCGGAGTTGGGGTTGTGTCGCCAAGCACACTCTTTACGATGCTTTCAACTGCCCTGTCAAACGACGAGTTGATGTTCTTCTTTATGCCTGCAACACTTGCCCTTCCCAGCTCGGCTATCTTTTCCGACTCGCCATCGGCTTCTACCTTGGCGCTGTCGACTATCTTTTTGGCTTCCTCGGTTGCGAGCGCGGTTATCTGTTGCTTTAGCTTTTCTACTTCCTCGTTTGAATGCGCCATAATGCGCTTTTTCATTTCTTCGGCTTTGACATACAGTCCGTCGATATCGGTTTCAAGCCCTGATAAAGCGGTAACAATAGTTTCAACTGCAGAAAGCGAGGTTGTTGGAGGAACTTCAACGTGAGCAGTCTTTTCCTTTGCCAATCCAGTAGAAATGAAAGTAGAGGGATATTAAAACGGTTCGCCTAACTCGTAGGCAGACGCCTGCGAGCCAGCTTGCTTGCATCTACTCTGAGGATTACTGTAGTCGTCAGGTTCCCCTTCATTGCTTCACCTGCAAGCCCTTTTGAACGCTGGAACACTTCAGCGCCCGTCTTTCCTATATTCATCGCAGCAACTACATCTCTATCCATCTATTTCTTACATTCTGTACACCATATTTGCCTATGATGGATAACATCTCTGTAGCTTGCCCCTTGGAGTCTCTTTCCGCAGAGGACAGAGCTGTGATGTCTTTCTGGTTTGACCAGAAGATAATTGAATTATTGGCACTCCTTGCCATTGCGCCTTATATTCAATTTGGCGTTTGATTTCTGCGAAAGACCAGCCATTGAGCTTGCTCCTATAATCGCGGCCTTGATAGTTGCCTTTCTGATACAATCTACGAATATAGGTCAGCCTCTCAAAAGCTATTGCTGTTTTTTCTTTCTTGGCTTTGGCTATAATCTGCTTTGAAACATGATGTAAGAGTTGGTTAACTCTATTCTGTCTACGTTTACCATACTTGCTGGCAATCTTTTTCCTTATTCTGATATCATTTCTTTTGAACGATCGTACAATCGAGCGTGTATTTTCAGCAACATCGACTGCCTTTGAAAGGTCATATTGAATCACATTTTCGTTATTTCCCATAGTCAAATTGCGAAGGTTCCTGTCTACTCCTATAGTTGAACATTCAACCTCTGCTACCTCTTTACAGTAGCAGATGCTCAATGTGTTGCTGGCAGTTATGGTGAAAGAACGAACTATAAGCAAAGGATCAGATAGAATTTCCTTTGTATGTTTATTCAACGGAATGTCGAAATATTCCATGTTATGACCACTTCCAAGACTGAAGATAGGAATCTTCAATATTCCATTTATGACCTTGAATCCATAGCCTGAAACAAGAATGTATTTCTTCAAATACGGATTCTTTGTTTTATAGCCGCGTTTTATCGATTGCTTTCTATTAGCTAGAATCCCTGCTGCTTTTGATATAGCATGCAATTTGTAATAGGAAATGATATTGTATTTTGATAAAGCAGAATAGCATAGCTTTGATAATGTCTTCATAGTGGAAGCATTGTTATCAAGACCAATTCGGATGCAGTCATTAACCATTTCTCTAAAGGTTTGCATCATTGGCAATAATGGCTCAATACTGCATGACTGCTTTACGCTTTTTACTGCCAACACAAATCATCGATTGTCAAAAGTACCTAAAATACCCAATGGGGTGTTTAACAGTACCCTACGTGGTAAGGCTGAGGATCGCCTGCGCCATGTCGCCCTTGCTCTCTGTAAGGGCCTGGATCGCCTTTTCCCGGGAGACACTGGCCTGCTGCATGACAAGGATGATGTCCTCTTCCTTGAATGACGGGACCTCCTTCTGTTTTTCCTCGATGTCGGTTGCGACAATCTGGAAGATGGTGCTGTCCTTGCCCTTCATTTCAATTACCTGCGGCTTGATAAGGTAGAGCTCTTTTTTGTCGGTCTTGATTATCACTTCTTCAACATTGTCCATCGTATTCATGTCGAGGCCCATCTTGTCAAGCATGCGCCTCATTTCGCGGTTGCCGCCACGCATCATATACGCTCGATTACTCGGTTCTACCTTTTATTCCTTCTCGAATCTTGACTGCGACGCCCTTGCTGTACCGCTTCATCAGCCCTGATGCTAGGATTGCCACCCCGACTGCTATTACCTTGCTGCCGTCAATGACTGCCACGTCCGACCCGGCCCTGACGTTAGAGCCGCACCGGTCCACGTGCTTGCAGAAAAGCGACCGACCCTCGCTCACAAATGGCACCGCTTCCTGCACCGGGAGGGCGCAATTCTCCCTAAATTGAGTGCTCTTGTCCAAGAAATATTGGGCTCCAAAGATGGTGAGCGCAAGGCCACCGTCCGTCCTTAAAGTGGCAGCCAGTCTGCCGCCTGCGCTAAAGTTCTTTATGCGGCCCGTCCGCCTTGAAAATTCAAACTGCAGATCTTCTGGCAGGACATCTGAAACTCCTGCGCCAAATATTGCGTCAACGTGCCGGCGCACTTTTTCCTTTGCATCTATCGGAAGCGGGTTCACTGTAGTTGACTGGTGTTTTATATGGCAAATAAATATAATTGCTATGGCAGGCCGTGTCTATATAGTTAAGAGCTAGACATATATAGAATCATGAAAAATTATGTAATTGATGGAAAGCAACAGTAGAGAGGGTAACGGCAAAAGCCTCCAGCAGGGCGAGGAGACCAGAAAGTTGCAGTACACCGGCGGCTCTTCTTACATCGTATCGCTACCAAAGAAATGGATACAGGATCTTGGTCTCAAGCAGGGGGATCACGTTACAATCATGAGGCAGGGCAAT
>JAJPHX010000065.1 GCA_021325075.1 Nitrososphaeraceae archaeon
GCAGTATATCTAGCGGGCTCGCTTTATGTTCTTGTCATACAGCCAAAGCGCAACAAGGCTATTGAGTCGGCAAGAAAGTCCCGCGCAGACCTTGTAAAGAAAGAGACGGAGAAAAAGAATCTGGACCTTGACTAGGCTGCAATGGAAAATACTTCCTAACAATCACACCTATTGTGTAAATATCATTCTGGCTGCTTTCGTGCATGTCAGAAACAAAAGGGACCTTCACGTGCAACATGTGCGGGGCATCTTTTAACTCGCAGGACGAGCTGAACAACCACAACCGTCAGGCGCACCCGGGCGGCGAGGCTTCAAGGCAGCAGATGTAAGCTCAGCCATAAATGAGAGGGACGTGCCTGCCTCCTGTACGGCTCCCAAGTTTTTCTTGCATGATGGCATTTTGTAGCGGAATTGACAAGAACGCTTATAAAAAAGGAGATTTCCTATAGGTAAGAAGAAAAATACTTGGTAAACACCTCTTTCCGGGTGCAGGCTCACAAGTTCAGCCAGGACAATATCCAGACCACGCTTGTGTGTTCAAAGTGTGACGAGGTTTTCTCTAAAGAATTCCCGCTTGACCTTGAAGGCCAGACCATAGAGTTCAAGTGCCCGGTGTGCGGGGCGCCTGGCGAAGCCGACCTTCCCTACAAGAGCGCCGAAGAACGGGAGGAGCTCGAAGAGGACTTTGAGGAAGCAGAGGAAGAAGAGGGCGGCGAAGAGTTTGAAGAAGAATTCTGAATGTATGTAGCGTACACGCACTTTCAAATCTTTATCTATTCTGCAACTTTGTATTATGCCATGTCCTGCCAATCTTGCGGCCATCCAAGGATGGCGCACAAAGAGACAACGCTGTCTGTCTATTTCTGCAATCAGTGCCAGCAGATAGAGTCGCATGTCACCTTTGTCGTAGAAAGGAAAGTTGAAAAATTAGACATGCCCGAAGACCTGCTAAGCGAGCTGTACTGGAGTGGCAAGGCGTTTAGGCGCTCCGTCGCTATTTAGACAGCCTGCCAAGCTGGGCGAGTAGCGCCGCCAGCTGGATATCTGGGTGCGCGCCAGCGGCAAGCCTGTAGTCGTATTCTGCCATGATGCTTGCAAATTCGTCTGGCTTTTCAATTTTCATGTCGTACGCTTCCTGGTTTGCGTATTTCATAAAGTCAGTTTCTGACATGCCGTACACCTGCGTCAGCTCTAGCAGTTTCGCCCGCGCTTCGTTGAACTTGCCTGACAATGCCAAGCGCAGAACTTCTCCAACCTTTGACCTGCCAGAGAGTCCGACTGCCGCAGTGACGTTCGCGGTGGACACCGAGCCCATGCCGGCGGCCGCCTGCATGATATTTATAGAGTGCCTCATATCACCGCCAGTCGCGTCGTAGATCTGTGAAATGGCTTTTTCGTCATGCTTTACCTTTTCCTTCTCGCAGATCATCTTCAAGTGATCGACCACGTCTTCCTTTGACAGGCGCGTAAAGCGGAACACGACGCACCTGCTCTGGATTGGCTCGATTATCTGTGACAAATAGTTACAGATTATGATAAAGCGCGTCGTCCTTGCACCATCCTCCATCATGCGACGAAGAGCAGTTTGAGCTTCTGATGTCATTTCATCCGCCTCATCAAGAATGATTAGTTTGAATATCTCGGTAGCTTGTTTATCACCAACTGACGAACTCCATTGAATATGATTTTTTATTTTTTCTCGAACAACTTTGATACCTCTTTCATCAGAAGCGTTTAATTGCAAAACTCTATCCCTAATAGCGTCATTATTCTGCCAACCTTCGCCAAATATTTCATTTGCTACGCATAATGCTGCAGTAGTTTTTCCAACTCCTGCAGGACCCGCAAAAAGCATGTGAGGAAGATCACGATCTTTTATAAGTCGAGAAATGCCCTTTTTGATCTCTTTTTGGTCAACAATGTCATCTAGTTTTTTTGGTCTGTATTTCTCTGACCACATAAGATTGACAAGACTATTCTTTTCAGACATTGATACCTAACTTTGATTTTTCCACGAGTTATTAAACCATTAATAGGTTGCTGTTTGTATCTCAAAAACTACCAATTTTCTAGAACAACAGCTGAAAGCTAGCTTGGAGCTTAACAAAAGCTGTTTCAAAAGCTGATATATTAGAAACCTAGTTCTATCAGCTCCTCGTCATGTCAGACGGCACCCGCTCAGAGCCTCGAATAGAAGCTATCCAGAACATCTATCAAGTAGGCTACCTGACAGAAGAAGTCAGGGTGTCTTACAAAAAAGATGTGAAGATGGCGGTGGGCGGAGTTTCGATAGAGGCAAAGGAAGGTGACATGGCATCGCTCCCGCGCTGGGTCGCAAAAATCCTTGCAGAGCAGGATGCCGTTGAAATTCAGTCAAGCGATCTCGCCAGCTATGTTTCAAGAGCGATGAACCGGGAGCGAATCGCAAAGCCGCACGATTTATCGGGGATCGACGTCGACTTTTACGTCAGGGTCAACGACTACCTTGATGGGCTGAAAGAGCGGGAAAGGGAGAACCTGCTTGTTTCGCTGAATACTTTTGTAGCCTCTCGGCTTGAAAAGATAGTAAAGCTCGCTGCCGCGTCACCACTGTCGCCTGAGCTTGAATCACGGCTTGCAGCGGAAGAAAAAGAACTGTACCTTTTGATAAACGACGCCTCTTCAAAATTCAAGAAAGGAGTGCTGAAAAAGTTTGGCTGAGCAGACTGCCACAATATCTGCGCTGACAAACGACTTGGAAAAGTTCCTGAAGGCGTTCAAGGACCGCGAAGGCAACTACCGGTATTTCGACCGCATAAACAACATGATGGCGTCAAACGACCAGTCGCTTGTAATAGACTACATCGATTTTGACTCTTTCAACCCGGTTCTTGCAAAGCAGATAACGCACAAGCCTGACGAGATGCTTGCAGCATTTGACGAGGCCGTGCTCTCTATCCTCCGCGAGATCCATCCGGACTACGAGCAGGAGATCCGCGACAAGGTCAGGGTTAGGATAGGCAACTACACCGTCAGCAAGGGCCTGCGCGAGATAAACGCCGACCTAATTGACAAGCTGGTGAGCGTGTCAGGCATGGTTGTGCGCTCGTCAGAGGTCAAGCCGCTTGCAAAAAAGGTGGTTTACAAGTGCGTGAACTGCAATACGGTGAGCGAGGCGCAGCTGAAAGGGCTCGTGCTCAAAAAACCGACGAAGTGCCCGGCCTGCTCTGAAAAAGAGCTAGAAATGGATCCGGAGGCGAGCATCTTTATTGATTTTCAGATGGTCAGGTTGCAGGAGCTGCCTGAAGACCTGCCGGCGGGACAACTGCCGCATTACGTCGAAGTTACTGTCATGGGCGACTTGGTTGACCAGTGCCGGCCCGGCGACAGGATAATGCTTACTGGCATAATCAGGATAGAACAGGAGCAGCTTGCACCGCAGGCAAAGACCAGCTTGTTCAGGCTCCGTATGGAGGGGAACAACATCGAGTACCTAGGCGGTCGCGCGGGAAGCAAGGACACGAGGTCTGTCGAGAGGATCACGATAAGTGCCGAGGACGAGCGGCAGATAAGGACGATAGGCAGCAAACCGGACGCGTACGAAAAACTAATCGCTTCCTTTGCCCCGCACATTTACGGGCATGAGCCGATAAAGGAAGCCATCCTGCTCCTTGTTGTGGGCTCTGTCACAAAGAAGCTTGAAGATGGGTCGACTCGAAGGGGTGACATCAATTTGCTCTTGGTAGGCGACCCAGGTACCGCAAAATCAGAGATGCTGAAATTCACCGCAAAAATCGCGCCAAGAGGACTCTATACGTCGGGCAGGGGCTCTACTGCCGCAGGCCTGACGGCTGCCGTCATCCGCGACAAGTCCGGAATAATGATGCTTGAAGCCGGAGCCGTCGTGCTCGGAGACCAGGGTATTGTCTGCATTGACGAGTTTGACAAGATAAAGCCAGAGGACCGCTCGGCGCTACACGAAGTCATGGAGCAGCAAACCTGCTCGGTTGCAAAAGGCGGAATCGTTGCCACGCTAAACGCAAGGACGTCAATCCTTGCAGCCGCAAACCCGATCTATGGCAAGTACGACCCGTACAAGAACATCACTGAAAACGTGAACCTGCCGGTGCCACTCCTGACAAGGTTCGACCTCGTATTCATCGTCAAGGACATTCCGGAGAAGGAAAAGGACAGCCTTATCGCAAGCCACATCTTGGAAATTCACCGCGACGCAGAGCATGCAGCAAAGCCGGCTATAGACATCGACCTTTTCAGCAAATATCTTTCGTATTCAAAGCAGATAGAACCGGTGCTCATGCCAGAGGCGATCGACATCATCAGAAACTACTACATGGACATGAGAAAGGTCGAGTCGGAAGGCATGATTACTGTCACTCCGAGGCAACTCGAAGGTTTAGTTAGACTTGCGACTGCCCGCGCCAGACTGCTCTTAAAAGACAAAGTGGAAGCAGAGGACGCCAACCGCGCCATCTATTTAGTGGACCAGATGATGCGGACTGCCGGAGTCGACGTCAACACCGGCAAAACAGACATGGGAGTTCTCTACGGCAAGCCGCAGAGCGTGGTTTCAAAAGAAAAGACCTTCATGGAAGTGTTCAAAGTGCTGTCAGGAAATGAAAACAACGACGTGGAAGACAAGGCTCTGGTTGACGAGCTGGTCAAGACCGGTAAGTTCACGGACGAGGAAGCAAGGAAGCACATCCAGAAATTCAACCGCGAAGGCCAGATCTATGAAAGAAAGCCCGGCTACTGGTCAAAGGTATAAGTGCATTTTTAAAATAGCCGGTCTGCTATGTTCTGGCAGTGACAGCGGCAGCGACTGACAATTCAGTAAAGATGCTCCTTGAGCATCTAGGATATCCTTCGCTCTACCCGCCGCAAGAGATGGCGCTTTCGCAGGGCATACTGGAGGGCAAGAGCCTGCTGGTCACCACGCCGACCGCAAGCGGCAAGACGCTTATTGCAATGATGGCGATCCTAAAGATCATTGAAAAGGGCAAAAAGGCGGTCTACCTTACGCCACTTCGCGCCCTTGCAAGCGAAAAGCACGACGACCTCAAGGTGCTGGAAAAGCTCGACTCTGGAAGGAAATTAAGAGTAGCGGTCGCGACAAGCGACTATGACTCGTCAGGAAGGGAGCTTGCTTCTGCTGATGTTATTGTGCTGACCAATGAAAAGATGGACACCCTCTTCCGGCACAACACAGAGTGGCTCGGCGACGTCGGGCTGTTTGTCTCTGATGAAGTTCATCTGATAGGCGACAGGGGAAGGGGCCCCACGCTTGAAATGATGCTTACAAAAATCCACAAGAACTACCCGCAGTCGCAGATAGTTGCCCTATCTGCCACGGTGGCCAACTCTGATGAAATAGCCGAGTGGCTCGGCTGCGAACTCGTGGAAAGCAGCTGGCGCCCGACAAAGCTGGTGGAAGGTGTCTACGAGTACGGGACGGTCAGGATGAATAACAACAAGACGTTCAAGGTAGAAAGCTCGGGCATTTCGTCTTCAGTCGACCTCGCAATCGACTCGCTAAAAGAGGGCGGCCAGGCGCTGATATTTGCAGAAACTAGGAAGCGCGCGTCTTCGCTTGCGGCCAAAGCGGCAGAAGGGGTCTACAATCATCTTGACAAGCAGACAAAAGAGCTGGCCGCAAAGGCGTCTTCAGAAATCCTTGGCAGGGGCGACGACAGTGAGCTTACAAAAACATTATCGCAGATGGTGGCAAAAGGCGTGGCGTTCCATCACGCCGGCCTTGGCCCCTCAAGCAGGGAGATAGTGGAAGATTCGTTCAAGAAAGGCATAATCAAAGTATTGGCCGCCACGCCAACGCTTGCAGCTGGAGTCAACCTGCCAGCGCGGCGCGTCGTGGTGGCAAGCATCTTGCGCTATGATTCCGATTATGGTGGGAGCGTGCCAATTAGCGTGCTTGAATACAAGCAGCTGTGCGGCAGGGCCGGCAGGCCAAAGTATGACTCTGCAGGCGAAGCAATAATCGTGAGCGAATCCGGCGTGAACGGCGAAGAGCTGTATGATCACTACGTTCTTGGCACCCCCGAGCCTTTGCGGTCGCAGCTGGCAAGCGACCGCGCTGTCCAGTTCCACCTGCTCTCTACAATCGCGACGTTGCCGGGGATGAAAAAGCCGGAAATCCACGAGCTGTTTGCAAGCACGCTCTTTGCACGCCAGTACAGGAGCGCGACTGTCGAGTTCAAGGTAGAGTCTGCGCTGGACTACTTGGAGCAGGAGGAGCTGGTAAAGTCAAAGAGCGACCGCTACATCGCCACAGAGTTTGGCAGGCGCACGTCGCTCCTGTACATCGACCCTATCACTGCTGTTGAATTCAAAAACGCGCTGGAGCGGATCGAGCGCACGGACAACAAGCACACCCTTGGCTTTTTGCACCTGATAACAAACAGCCCTGATTTCTACCCCAAGCTGTCGCTTCGAAAAAAAGACCACGACGAGGTGAGCCTGCTGATACAGGACCGTGGTAGCGAATTTTTGTATCATACAAGCGAGTACGACTGCTCGCGGAGCTTTTGGGCGCTCTGCGAGTGGACAGAGGAAACGAGCGACAAAACCCTGAGCGACAGGATGGGAGTCGAGCCGGGGGACATGCACAGGATAGTAGAGATGGGGGAATGGCTTGCCTACTCACTCTATGAAGTCGCCAAGCTTCTCAGGCGCGAGGACCTGTTGTCAGAGCTTTACAACTTGCGCACTCGGATCAGGTACGGCGTGAAGGAAGAGCTGCTGACGCTTGTCGCACTCGAGGGCATCGGGAGGGTGAGGGCAAGGGCGCTTTACAATGCAGGGTTCACCGATGTCGGCAAGATCGCCAAGGCGCCGCAGAGCAAACTCGCCAGCGTACCAAAGATCGGGCCGACCGTAGCAGAAAAATTAAAGGACCAGTTAAAGAAGAGGTTAGGTCAGTAATAGCAGATGCTGGACGTCGCTAACCTTGTAATTTACGGTGCAGTCGTATCTGCCATCTCTTTTCTTGCGGTCTATTTCCTGACGCCTCTCGCGATAAGGTCGCTTGCGGCTAAAGGCAAGGTTGTGCCGGACGCACACAAGCGCGATAAGCCAAGCGTCCCGCGGCCAGCCGGCCCCGTACTCATCGTCGGAATCGCAGCTGCCGAAATTGTGCTCTACGCGCTTACGATGAACGCCGGCGTCCTTGCGATACTGCTTGCGACAGTCATCGCGTTTGCAGTTGGCTACATCGACGACAGCCGAGTGATGCCCGGCTGGTTCAAGCCGGTGGCATTGCTTGCCGCCGCAGTCCCGATAGTTGTTCTAAACTTAGCACATCCCGGAGAGGTGCACAGCAACGATCTCTACCTGATATTTGGCCGTGCAGCCATTCCACTGCTCTACCTCCCGCTCATCTTTGTCATCATACCAATCGCCGGCAACACCATTAACTCTATCGACGTGCTAAACGGAGTGGCAAGTGGCTTTATAATAATCGCGACGATCCCGCTTTTAGTCAGCGTCGCCATCTTTGGCAGCCTGGAGGTTTTCCTTGCAGCCTTTCCCATGCTTTTTGCAACCATAGCATTTTACAAATACCACAAGTTCCCAAGCAGGATATTCCCAGGCGACTCGGGCACGCTCCTGCTTGGCGCGATGTACGGAGCCGTGGCGGTGGCCGGCAGGTCTGAAATCATTGGAGTCATCGCGCTTCTGCCCGCGGTCATGAACTCGTTCCTGTTCCTTGCAAGCGTCAAGCGCATTGTGGAGCACCGGGAGGTCAAGGCGCGGCCGACGATCCTGATGGACGACTTCAAGCTCGCGGCGTCAACCGACAAAGCCGCGCCGGCTACACTTGTAAGGCTCATAGTTGCAGACGGGCCACTTGGCGAAAAGGAGGTGGGCCACAAGATATTCAGGCTTGCGATATTTACCGCCCTTTTGGCGTTTGCGTCTATAGCCATCCAGTACGTGATACTTGGCAGGTGATCAGAGTGGGGCTAGGCAGTCTTGCACTTTTCATGACTGGGATGTGGGCTATGGTGCTTGCAGTCGCGGCCTTTCTGGTGCTGGTTGTAGCGCCGCTTGAGGACATACTTTTTGCTGGGCATGGCGACAGGATCGTGGTGTCTATCGTGCAGGCAGCAATTGCCATGGTGGCGGTAATTGCGCTCATCTTCGGGCTGAGCAGGATGAAAAGGGTTTACCTGCACAAAAAGCTCAGGCAGTAAAATACTGGTATAGAGATAGCCTTCATAACTGTTAATATTTTCCAGAGCGTTTGCTGTTATAGTAAAGGTAGTAACCAGCCATGCCAGCCAGCTTTGCATTATTCGCAGTGTTCCTGCTTGCTATTGGCATACCTGCTACCGGAGTCCACATTCCGCAGGTTAATACTGCTATAAACATTCGTGATCTGACTGATACGGCAGGCAGCCCGCCCGCCGGCAACACCACAGACGTTTCTGTCGTAAACGACATCATGATAAACGAGGTGGAGCTGAACCCTCGGGGAAGCGACGCCGGGCACGAATGGATCGAGCTTTACAACCCGACTTATGTGGACATCAACATGAGCGACTTTCAGGTCAGGACCTCGTTCAAGCCGACTACTGTAAAGCTGCCGCACGATGCGGTTATCAAGGCCGGCCAGACGTACGTTGTCAACTTTGAGAACCAGACGCTTTCAAACACGGCAGAAATTCTGGCCCTTGCGAACGCGACCGGCGGTGTTATGGACATGACGCCTTCGCTTGTCGACAGGAGCGACGACAACAACACCTGGCAGAGGATGCCTGACGGCAACAACGAGTGGAGGTTTACCGCGGGCACAGAGGGCGCGCTCAACGACCCGACCGCTGCCAAGATCAACGCGACTCACACCGCGTACACCAATTCAGCGGCAAAGTGCCTTGGCTCTTCAGGATGCGCCCAAGGAATAGCGGTAAGGATAGTGGACGGCGACACGCTTTACGTGAGGGTGAACGGCACAATATACAAGGTCGACTTGGCGCTCACCACCGTCCCCTCAAAAACAGAAAGGGGCTTTATCGAATCAACTTCATTTACCCGCAGCCTCTGCCTTGGGAGCAACATCCTGGTTGACCAAGACGACGGCTTGCTCACGTCAAACGATAGCGTTGTAGCCACGGTGTACTGCTCGTCAAATAACCTCAACAGCGAGCTTTTGGACAATGGATACGCCAAGCTCAACGCGGATCAATGCAAGACAAGCGAGTTTGCCGACCAACTCTGGGCAAAAAGACACGGCTGCTAAATTTTTTCATCCTTTAGCGCAGTTGACGGGTTGATCTTGATCGTGTAAGCGCGCCGGGCTTTTATGACGTTTACCTGCTCTTCGAACAGCTTCCTCATGCCGGCCATCAGGTCTTCCTGCCTCTGGTAGGGCTCCTGCCGCGACTCGGCCATTATGCTGTTAAAGTTGCTCACGATCGAGTTTGCCAGCTCGGACAGCTTTTCCGCGTTCCTTGGGGCACCCTGAAACGTGGCAAGAAACCTTGTTTCCTCTGCGCGCTTCAGGTCTTCTGCTTCTGCCTCCTTGGCCCGCAGCTCGTCCTCTTGGGTTGGATAAGGCGACATATACGCAAAAAAGTGAGCGTGTATTGCGTTTAACAATATTGGAACAAACTTCTACAGAAAGAGAAGTTCGTTCTGCATCCTCACTTTTGTCACCGGCGCTATAAGCGACTTGATGTTTGCGCAGCAGTGCAGGAACTTGACGCCCTTTTGGGTTGTCCTGTAGATCAGGTTGTCTTCCGAATCCTTGTCCGCGTCAAGCAGGCTGTGGTGCAGGAGCGTGGTAAAGTAAAAGTTCATCTGCTCCGAGCTGAGGTTTGCGCGTGCCATGATGTGCGTTTTTTTGACCCCGCCAGTTGCCGACACCAAGATGTCATAGATTATGTCAAGTTTGCTACGATTGCGTAGTTTTTCCTTATTTCTCTGCAATGCAAATCTCCTCATTGTCATAGGTCAGTGTTTATACGCACTATGGTGCGAAATTCGGTACTCGGGCTCCGGATTGCATTTGGTATAAAATTTGCAAATTTTATGATAATTGCATTATACTTGCTGTTTATGGTTATATTGGACAGTGGGAGACTAATTATTTGAAAACCTTATATTGCAACTTTCTTTACACCGTTGCATGAAGCGTATAGAGGCAATCATAGCTGCCGAGAAGGTTAGTGCTGTTAATGAAGCTTTGAAGAAGGCGGGGGTTGGCGGGGCGACTATTCTTGACGCAAAGGGGCGGGGCAAAGGAGCCAAGCCGCAGGTCCAGACTGGGAGGGGGACGCAGAGGCTCGCAGCGGAATTTTCCGTCAGGGCCAATATCATGACAGTAGTCGAAGACTCGGACGTCGAGAAGGTGATAAAGGCGATACTTGACACCGCAAGCACCGGCTCTGCTGGCGATGGCAAGATATTCGTGTCCACTGTTGCAGAAGCCATCGACATCGGGACGAAAAAGCGCGGCCAAACGGCCGTCGTTTAACCTTTTTTATTGGTAAAGAATTTTTTAGTTTCTCCAAGCGTCAGCACCTCTGCCTGGGCTACTTTTATCACGACAGGCAGATCGCATACCAGCTTACCAATTGCCAGGCATTGGCGCTGCGGGAGCGTCCTTACTATTGATCGGATGGTGTCGTTGTCTGCCAGCGAAACCTTGGATATCTTGTCGAGATCACTGTCGTTTGTAAAGTTGAACAAGAATATGTTGTCAACCTGCCGGTAGATGCCATCACTTATTGCGTCAGGCTGGTTCGTGATAAAAGTGGTGTAGATGCCAAAGTGCCTCATACGGGTAATGATGTCTTCCCAGTACGTATCGCGGATGTAGAGGTGGGCTTCCTCTGCAAACAGGAATATTGGCTGTATCTGCTTTCGCTCAAGCAGGTCCACGAGCTTGCTCAGCACCAATTCGACTACCATCCGCCTGATCGTGGGCGAAACATCTCCCATGTTGATGACCATCGCGCACCCGTTCTTTGCAGACATTACTTCTTCAAACTGAAAGCCGCTATCAGCGAACAGGCGCGACGACTGGATGACATGGTAGCGCGACACCAGCGCGTCGCGCACGAGCTCGTTGATATTCCAGGTGTTTACTGCATTGCCTATCGCGTCTATCCCAAGTGACTGCTTGTTTTCAAGCCAGTCCCAGATCCTGAAAAATTCCCTGAGCGATGCGGCCGGCATGTCCAGAGCGTTTTTCAACATGCCGGAAATCGCGGCCTTGCCGCAGTAGTCTAGCGAAAACCTCAGTGTCTTGCCCGGCTCTAATATTTGCACCTGCCTATGAATCGAGGAAGGGGTGCCATTGCGGTTCCACCCAAGGCCGCTGTATTCGTTGTTCAGGTCAAACACCACCACAAACGCGCCGTGCTGTACCAGAGTCTTAACGAGCATCTTTGAGAGGTGCGACTTGCCAGACTCCTTCTTGCCGGTGATGATTGAAAGCTTGCCGTCAAGGTCTTCTGCATAGATCTCAAATTCCTCGCTGTCGCCAACCCTGCCAAGTGGGATCGGAAACACGCCATACCTCCCAAGGAGAGAGTCAAGCTCTTTCATTCTGAGCCGCCTTATTCTGGAATCAACCCTTGACGGCAGCCACGTCACATCACTTGTCAACCTGCCCTCGCTTATTGCCGCCCTTATCTTTGCCTTGAATATCCGAGCGTCCCTCACAAGGCGCGAAAGGCTTCCGATGTTAAGCGGATCATGGAGGTTCTCGACGCTTGATGCGTTGACCACCTCTTCCCTGACCATGTCCTCGATCAGCGCCTGCGACGACAGGTATTCTTCATCGTAGACCTGCACGACCATACTCCGCTTGCTCTTGCCGTCTTCTATCAGGAGGTAGTCGCCCTTTGCAGCCGAGTCGTCCTTCATTGCCAAGAGCAATAATTCATTGCCATTCTTTGAGAGAATCTTCATACCGAGATCGACCCCAGAAGAGTCTTGCGTATATCATCTGCCGCCAGCTCTGTTACGTCGTAGCTGTTGAGCACGTGGCTTCGGAGGCAGGTCATCTCAGTGCTCGTAAATGTAGAGATGTAATGCGCAAGCCGGAGAGTTTCAGGATATCCGCTTGCCACCGGGTCGTTTCCAAGCAGCATACCAAGCGATTCGCTCTTGTCGCCTACGATGTCTGCGCGGAGCACTGGTGAATTCTTTTCCAGCTTTACCATCAGGTTGCTGCCGACAGTGTTTCTGATCAGGCTCTTGATGATGGCGTCGACTTCGATGTACGCCGGCCCCGGCACTTTAGTTAGCGGAGCAGCAGCCCTTTCAAGCGCTTTCAATTTCGTTCCCTTGCTGATCCCGATCATAATGTTTCTGCGCAAAATGCAGCTTTCCGCTATTTTTCCAAGGCTGCGCTCCCTGTCCTCAAAGAGCGACGCCTTGAGCGATCCGTCGACAAGGATTATTGAATTTGTAAAGTGGCTTGCAAGCTCTTTCTGCACCGCCCTTTCAGCGCGCACACGAATCAGCCTCTTTGCCAGATCGTCGTCAAAGAGCACCAACCTTGCCAGCCGCTCTTCAAGCTCTGACTCGTGGATCGTGCTTTCGCCAAGGTAAAACAGCACCGGGCCTATCTTGAAGTGCATCAGTGCCTTGCCGCCATAGGCCATCGCAACTCCGCACTTGATCCCATACAGGTTCCCCTCCTCAGTCTCGGCCAGCTTTACACTGCTAGAGTCGATTGCGGCCACCATTGCGTTTTCATTGATCGGGCGGACGGTTGTCACTGTTGTTGCGCAATAGGGGTTTGACTTTAGGCCCCAGCCGTCAACTGGGATCATTTTCTTGTCGTCGTGGCTGAACACTATTTTCTTGCCCCTAAGCTGCTCTAGCTTTGGTGCTAGACACTTGCTCACTGACTCTGCTATTCCTAGATCGCCCAGACTCAGGCTCTCAGCGCCAAAAGGTGGATTTAGTTGCGTGGCCATGTTGCTCAACAATAACTGCGGGCACAAATATATTAATATTGCGCAACATGAACAATATGGTCAGCAACAGGTTTATCAATAGCATCAATTGTCGACTATATATAGGCACATGAACGACCGCCCGGCCGAGGAAGTCAAGATAAAGCTAAAGCATGGCGAGTGGGAAGTCGAGATCACCTGCCTTGAGACCAGAGTCAAGCAGGTAGTGGAAAACGTGCTCTCCAGCCTTGACACGACCAAGCTTGTCAGCCCGGCTATTCAGGCGCAATTTGACGAGCTGCGGCGGGAGATAGAGTCACTCAAATCAAGACCTGTTGCTGAATCTAGATCAACAGATGGCGAGCAAAAGACCTCCCCAAAAGGCGGCATGACATGCAGGGGGCTTCTTGAAAGCCTCTGGGTTGAAGGCTATTTCGGTACAGAACGATCGCTTGGCGAAGTGCATGAAGAGCTGTCAAGGCGCGGATACAACTACGACAGGACAGCCGTTTCGCATTCGCTCACGGACATGGTGCGGGAAAACATACTCACAAGGATAGGCACGATGCGCAATTACCGCTACATCCAAAAGAGACCGCCTGACTCTACTGTCTGACTTTTTTTGCTATCGTGGAATTGAGCCAGTGGATTCCTGCCGTAGTGATTCGGTATTTTCCCGGTTCTTTTTCGTCACGCGCAACGTGGCCGGCCTTGACCATTTCTGAAATCCTTGAGCTGATTGATTTTGGGTTAAGCGCGGTTGACGCGTGTATCTCTGCCACCTGCATCGCGTCGTCCTGCGTCCTGCCAAGGTCTTTGGCTATTTTTGACGCGACGAGCTGAAGCGCGACCATGTCCTTGTCCGACAGCCGAGCGTCGCCTTCCGGTATCACGCGTGGACCTTCGGGCGTCATCTTGATCAAGTGCGCATAGGTCTCGATGAGCTCTGGCGCAGTGTAGTTGAGCGAGATCTTTTTTGCTAGATCCATCGATGGCACCTGCTTTGAGAGAAAGTTGATGACAGACGACATGACAGATTCTGCAGAGCCACTGAACTGGACCTTTACGTCTCCCACGGTCACGGTGACGTTTACGCTGTCAGCCTGGCTCATTTTCGTTTCTAACAAAAGGCGCGGCCTATTTATTAGATTCGGAGTTGCGCTGTAATTCTCTGCGCTCCTTGCTCTTCCTTCTCCTGTACAGGAAATAGGTCGCGGCAAGCAGGCCGGCTGATAACAGGATTGTCAGTATTGTCCCGTTGATGTCACTGTCAGTCATAGTGCAGGTGAAATCGCCGGTCGAGCAACCCGCTGCAAAGAATATCCCGTTCCACGCGGAATGCACAAGCACCGAGAACCAGCCCTTGCCGCTCACCCATGTTCTGAGGCTGAAAAAGAGCGACGGCACCACAAAGAGCAGGTTGCCAAACGCAAGGCTGTTGATAGTCAGGCTGGTAGTGTTGAGCAGGTGTATAGCCGCCCAGAACGCGCCTGTTACGAGTACCGAGTAGGCGTTTCCAAATACATAGAACGGGATGCCAAAGAATACCGTTTCCTCTATCGGCCCTGCTGCAAGCACTGCCGGGAGCGATCTCGGGATGTCAGGCTCCTTGTAGTCCGGTAACGCTTGCTCTACAGCGTACGTCCCAATCAACAACAGCAAGATGCCGATTCCGTGGTAAAAGAGAAGCATCTTTGTGAGGTAGCCAATCGAAATACGCCTGTACCTGGACAGCCACGCCCGGGGATGAAAGTCTGCCTTCTCGTCGGCAAATCTGCCTGCCACAGCTGGTCTACAATACCTGGTACATCTAAAGAACCTTTCTGGCTACATCCAGTCTTCCCATGCTGATGCATATCTCTGAATCAGTGCGCGGGCCGGCGGTGATATGTTGAGCGTTTTTTGCATGGATGCAAGGCAATCGATGAACAATTTCAGCGGGCTTGGCACGTGCTCTAGCGCGATCATGTCCCTGTCGCATTCCAGCACGATCCTGTCGACATTTTCATTGTATATTTTTGAAACTATGTCGATGATGTTTCTGATCTCGCCGGCATGCACGGATTGCTCTGCAAGCTGCTTCTCAAGGCTTGCGGAATTGACAGACAGCGACTCAGTGTAAATGTCTCGCGTGGCTTTTGGCTTGTACATTATTGGTTGACCAGCTTTTGCATCTTTTCTTTCAGCATTGCGTTTATCTTTTGCCCGTCAGCCTTGCCCCTAGCTACTGCCATGACCCTTCCCATCAACATCCCAAGTGAGTTTGCGCCTTTTTCCTTGACAGCCGCCATATTATCATTGATCACCTTGTCGATCATGGCGCTTAATTCCTCGTCGCTTATTGAAGTTATGCCGGCTGCCTTTATTGCCTCCTCAACGGTCTGGGCTTGTTTTTTCATCAGTTTTTCAAATATCAGGATGATGGATTCCTTGGCTATCGCGCTATTGTCAAGCTTTGCAAAGGCCTCCTTTATCATGTCGTATGTCAGAGCAGACGCGTTCATGCCCTGCCTTTGCAGACTGGTGACGTCCTCTGTAAGCTTTGACGCTATAAAGGTGGGCGGTGTTTTTGTCTTGCCTGCAATTTCCTCAAACACGTCAAGGTAGTCAGAATCGAAAATTTCCTTTGCCAGTTTTTCATTCAGGCCGTATTTTTTCATAAGCGACTTTATCACCTCGTCCCATGATCTCGGGACACTGTCTGTCAGGGATGCAAGTGTTGATTCTGTAACTGGAATAGGTGGTATATCTGTCTCGGGGTACATCCTGGCCGCTCCGGGCCTTGGCCTGAGAAATACAGTCTTGCCGTCAGGAGTGGCAGAACGAGTCTCTGCAGGGACTCCTGCAATTGCAGCCTTTAGCCTGCTGATTATTGCAGCAGAAGCAAATTCCACTCTGTCTTTTGGACCACCAACAATCACAAACGCGTCATCGGCAGCCATTTCCAATTTCTCTCTTACTGCCGCAACTTCATTTTCTGTGATGCCATAGTTTGGAAGCTCGTCTGAGTGGAACACGCCTTTCAGGTCATAAAACCCGACCAGCTTGCCAAGCTCCTTTCCAAGCCTGATGTCTTTGTACGGCTCTAGGCCAATCATGCCTGCAAATCCCGGCACCCTTATAGCCCTGAATGTCGAATCTGGCGCGTCAACAATCTGCCTTACTATCTTTGACTGCGCCTTGCCCAATATGTCAGTGACATCTTCGATCCTGTCGCCTACCTTGCCGGCGTCAACTTTTCTTTCCTTCAATTTTTCCGCGATTACTATCAGGCCATGCTGCCTCTGCATCTCGTGCTCTATCACCTTTATCAGCTGGTCTAGCTGCTGCACGCCCTTGACTTCTACCACCGCGCCATTCTGCACCGAGATGTTGACATCCTGCCTGATGCTGCCAAGCCCGCGGGCGACGCGCCTGCTTGCCCGGAGCAGCCTGCCAAGCGTCAGGGCAACCTGCATTATCTCGTCAGGCTTGCCAGTCACCGGGTCTAGCGCGATTTCCACAAGAGGCACCCCGAGCCTGTCAAGGTCATATTTTCGAACCTGCTTGTCATCCTCGATCAATTTCGCGGCGTCTTCCTCAAGGCAGATGCTCTGCACGCCAACCCGCTTACTTGCAACATCGAGATGACCGCCGGACGCTACAAGCATCGTGCGCTGGAAGCCTGTGGTGTTCGAGCCGTCGATGACTATCTTGCGCATCACGTGGATCTCGTCCATCACTTTTGAATTGAGGGCGAGTGAAAATATCAACGCAGTTTCAAGCGCCTCCCTGCTGACGTCGTGCGGCGGTTCTTCATCTGCTTCTACAAGGCAGCTAGAGCCGGTAGCAGACATGTATTCAACTGTCCGCATCTTGCTTGCTTCAAACATTGCAGCAGGATCAAAAGCTCCAAGCTCACTCTGGGTTGGCCTGAGTCTGCGCATGAATGTGTAATCATAACTGTCTGCTTCTTTGCAGCCGCAGTTGCAGAACAGCTTGCTCTTTGTGGCCAGCTGCTGGTGTATCTCAAAGCCGACCTTCAAATCCAGAGATGCAGGGTCTAGTGTCACTGGGATAGAAAATCGCTTCGCGCAGGTATTAAGCCTTCTCTATTGGAATGCTGGAAGAAATCTCGTTAGCAATGCTTTCCTGCATCGTTTTCTTGACATTCTTTGTGTTTGCAAGCGCCCACATCGCTTTGACGGTCGCGGTTTCAGATATCATGTCAGACAGCGGAATAACGCCGATGCCAAGGAGGTCCCTGCCGGTGTCGTAAACAGTCATCCTGACGCGCCCCCAAATGCACTGCGAAGTCATGCACACGATTACGCCCACATCGACTGCCTTTTGCAGCGCCAGGAAGCACTCCTTGCTCACATGCCCAAGACCAGTCCCTTCAAGGATTATCGCCTTGTAACCTGCGGCAGCTATGTGCTCTATCAACTTGGGGTCAAAGCCGGGGTGGTATTTCAATAGCGCGACCCTGTCGTCAAATTTCGTCTTTGCATCAATCTTGTCGTCTGATCTCTTTGCAAGCTCGATCATGCTCTTTTCCTGCATCTCTACTGCGCCATTCCTTACAAGGGCGACGGGCGTCACATCTATCGACTCAAACGCGTCGCGCCTGCTGGTGTGGTTCTTTCTCACCCGCGTCCCTATGTGGCAGGCAACCGCGTCGTCGGAAGTGCCTGCGTGCATTGCCACAAAGACGCCCGCATACTCTGACTTTATCGCAAATATCGTGGCACCAAGCAGGTTGAGCGCCGCGTCAGAAGACGGCCTGTCAGATGACCTCTGAGCGCCTACAAGCACCACTGGCACTGGCAGATTCTGGAGCGCAAAGCTGAGCGCAGCGGCAGTATAATGCATCGTGTCAGTGCCGTGCGACACGACAATCCCGCGGTATTTGCCAGTCCTGATTTTTTCGACAACTTTCTCTGCTATCATGGTCCAGTGCTCCGGCTTCAGGTTTTCGCTGTACTCGCTCAGGAGAACTTCGGGATCGATTGAAGCGTGGCTTGCAAGCTCGGGCACCGAAGCATACAGTTCAGAAGCGGAAAGCGCTGCGCGCACGCCGCCGGTGCGGTAGTCTATCTTACTTGCTATCGTCCCGCCAGTGCTGATCAATGCAATTTTTGGCAAGCGATCATCTTCAATAATTTCAGGCGCTTTTGTAGCAGCGGCTTCATTCTTTTGCAACTTTGTTATTGACTTTATCCTGCCTACCTGAATGCCGGTGTTGTAGCCGCTCTTTAGCTTTATGACAATGTAGTCATCGCTTGCCAATTCGTACCTTGGCATGAGCACGCCAAACATCTCGCCGTCCTCGGTGGCAACTCTGACGCTGTCGCCCACAGACACGCCCTGCCTTGACAGCAGCTGAAGACCTGCTCCCCTGTAGCCGCCACTATCGGGCTTTGCCAACGCTTTCAAAGGTGGCCAGAGAGTATATTAACTCTAGGCAAAAAGCGTCCTAGCCCCGTCCACAATGAACTGGACTGCAATTGCCGCAATTAGAACTGCAAATACGCGGGTGACGATTATGGAGCCGCGCCTTCCAAGCACCCTGTAAATCCTGTCAACAAATCTTAGAATGACATAGGTTATGCCGATGACTATCACTATGGATATCGCTGTCACGACAAGGCCCGCGGTCTGAAATGAGATTATCACAGCAGTTATCGCGCCGGGGCCAGCAAGGAGCGGGAACGCAAGCGGGACGACCCCTGACTCGCCCTGTGCTCCCGCGGCTCCAAACCTCCATTCGCCATGCGTCAGCAATTCAATAGCCACAATAAACAAGAGCACGCCGCCGGCCACCATAAAGCTAGAGACCGTGATCCCAAATACAGACAGTATCTGTGTGCCGGCAACTGCGAAGGCAAAGAGCAGGCCAGCTGCGGTGATTATCGCAGTTTTCGTGACTGAAGCTCTTTCGGCGCGCTCCATCTTTTGCGTTATAATGATGAAAAGAGGCACGCTGCCTACAGGGTCAATGACTACAAAAAGCGCGATCGTGGACCTGAGTAGATCTCCAAAAAACGTGCCTGAAATCGCAAAAGGATCCATGCAGTGTACTGGCGCGCATCGATTATTAGCTGCGCTCTGTTATCGCAATGTTCCTTGACTCGAGTATCTTTAGCACTGCTTTTTCGATATCCTTTTCTTTGATGTAGCCAAAGTCCCACGCGTCGATAAAGTTTCGGAACTCGCCTTCTAGCGCCTTTGCGGTGTCCTGGAACTCGGCCATCCTGCCAAGAGTGTCAGGCGACCTGAAACCTTTTGCGACCATTATCGGGCAGCGCTGGTCGCCACCTATAGGGATGTACCAGGCGTTCTTGACAAACCTGTATCTGCCGTCGGCAATCATTGTGTACATCCGCATCAGCTCCTCGTTTGTGAGCTTTTGCAGGTCGAGAAACCACGGCTCTTCAAGCAGTCTTGGGTGCCTCCCGTTGCTGAACTCGCTCTTGCCAAACAACAACTATGTATGGTAAACCAGCTAGAAATATATTTTCTACTCTCTTCGGTGGCCAGGCATATGCTTTTCGGCAATCGACTTAACCCTCTCGACGCCGCCAACTTCTTTGATGGTCTCTGCAACAGGCTTGGGCACGAGCTCTTGCCATTTTTCGCCTGACGCCATCCTTCTCCTGACCTCAGTGGCGGACATTTCTTCGCGCTTGAATAATGGAGCTTCTTCCGTCTTGATCCCTCTTTCCCGGAAGAGTAACAAGGTGAACGGATCGTTTGCAAACACGACGTCGTATCTTGGCACGAGCATGTCTACCTGCCGCGTCCACATCGAATGGACATCGACGTCCGGGACTGGTATTATCAGTATGCGCTTTATATCGATCTCAGAGTCGGCATCAAGCGCCCTCTTTATCATCGTGACGCGCTCGCCTGCGGTAAACGGGTTTCTGGGCTCATGGCTCTTTTGCGCGCTGCCGACCACTATTGCCAGCAGATCGACCTTGCCAAGCGCAAACTTCACAGTTGCAAAGTGCCCCTTGTGGAAGGGTTGAAAGCGGCCGATGAAAAGCCCTGTCGTCAACATCGATATGCTGGAAGCGACGCTATTTTAAACATATTTAAGCAAAATCGCGATCGCTATTGGCATTGTCTTCTGATCTGGTCAGGATTGATGGCTCGCAGGGCGAGGGCGGCGGCCAGATTCTGCGCACCGCAATTTCGCTTTCGGCAATTACAGGTCGGTCCGTAGAGGTGATAGGTATACGCGCCAAGCGCCAGAATCCCGGCCTGCGCCCGCAGCACCTGACCTCGATAAAGGTTGTTGGCGACCTCTTCCATGCAAAGATTGAGAACCTGCAAGTGGGGGCTGAATGGGTAAGGTTCGCCCCTTCTGGCAGGTTTGAAGGCGGCTCGCTCAAGGTAGACGTCGGGACGGCTGGCAGCATCCCGATGATATTGATGACTGTGGTGCCGGCAGTTTCGCTGTCAGGCAACAATTTGGAAATCGAGCTTGTCGGCGGGACTGACGTAAAGGCAAGCCCGACCATCGACTACGTCAGGCACGTCGTGGCAGACGCATACCGCAACATCGGGATCAAGTTTTCAGCCGACGTGCTAAAGCGCGGGTACTATCCAAAGGGCGGGGGCATCGTGAAGGCTGACATCGAGTCTTGCAAGGCGCCCGGCACGATCGAACTCTTGAATGGCCGGGATGTAGAGCCGAAAATAACAAGCGTGTGCAGCCAGCTGCCAAGGCACGTGGCAGAGAGACAGACAACGTCCGCGCTGCTTGCGCTAGAGAAAAAAGGGATAAGATGCAGCAATTACACTGCTTCGCTGGAGACGTCGCTTTCGCCCGGCTCCTCGATCCTCATCTACTCTTCCTCAGACTTTGGGCCCTTCATCGGGGGCGACTCGATAGGCGAACTGGGCAAGCGCGCAGAAGCCGTGGGAGCGGAAGCAGCAGAGCGCTACCTTGAAAGCAGCCTGGCGCAGATGCCGGTAGATGCGTTCCTTGCAGACATGCTAGTCCTGCCGCTTGCGCTTGCCAAGGGCAGGTCGAAATACAGGATCGCAAGGGTGACAGAGCACCTGCGCACGAACCTGCAAGTGGCAAGCCAAATAGTTGGCTGCAAGTACGGAATCGAGCAGCAAGGCAGCAGCTACATAGTCACGATAGAAGGCTAGAACCCGCCGGCGTCAAGCAGCGCCGCCAGCAAAAGTATCGCCACCGACAGTACAACGATCACTTCGCCAAGGATGATTATCTTTGTCCTTATCGACTGGACGTAGACGTTGCCGCCCTGACCAGACATTATCTTGCGCTCCATGTTCGCGTTCAACAGCCTGACATGGACGATATAAGTGATGACGGTGGCAAACACGAGGATTATCTTTATCAAAAGTATGGTGCCGTACTCTGTGCTGAAGAGCGCGCCGGGGTTTGAAATGAATGCGCGCGAGTTGTAGACGCCTGTTGCCATCAGGATCGCAAAGGCCGGAATTGTTATTCTGTTGAAGCGTCTGCCTATCTTGACCATGAGCGTGACCAGCTCTTCAACCGACTTGGCGTAAGACTTGAGGACGGGCACCAGCACGGCTCCGATAAAGATCGAGCCCCCAACCCATATCGAGGCGCATATCAGGTGCACCCACGTGACAAGGGCGTCTTCAACAGCCACGTTATTTTCACATTTTTCGCGGTATATTATCGATGCTGCCCTTCCCAGAAAGGTTTTAATCAGCTCGCCAATTCAGCTAGCCTTGAGCTTGATAATAGGCCCGAGGAGACTTGCGCTGATTGGCGCAATCGCCGCAGTTGCACTTACTATCATCCTTTACCCGCTTATTGTTTATACGCCGATTGACAAGGACAAGCTCGGGATCGAGCTGAGCAAGGTCGAGCTCCTGTCAGGAAGTCAGGGCGAGCAGTCGCTCAACCTGCAGCTGACATTTAACGTCACCAACACAAACGACATTACGCTGACTACGTCGCAGATCGACTACGAGCTGTTTGCCGACGGAGTTGACCTCGGACATTACACCATCTCGTACGAAGATGTCCCGCTCAATGGCCGGCCCGCACTCTTTTCCGGCACTCACGTGCCAATAAGGGACACTGCAGTCAAGATAGACTACTCTGACGCCAATGCCCAGATATTCAACAAGATTCTGAACAACATTTCTGGCATAAAGTGGAGCGCCGCTGGCACTGCCGGCATCGAGTCCGGAACCACGCAGGACACAAAGGACTTTTCCACCACGCTGCCATAAGAAGAAAGGTGCGGTCACCGGGATTTGAACCCGGGTTACGGGCTGTCTTCGCATGTGCATGGAAGGCCAGTGTCCTAGACCAAACTGGACGATGACCGCACTATTACTAGCCGAACATGGGAAGGGTATTAAAATCTTAGTCCGGGAAAATGAAGTTGAGCACCATGTCAACCGCCTTGTTCTTGGCCTGTTGCTTGTAGTACTCTACTCCCTTTTTCGGTACATCAAGCGCCTTTTCACGCTCTACCTCGTCCACTGGCCGGTGATCCAGCGCGCCGTAAAACTGCACGCGGTATCCCTTCATCTTTGAAACCACCGTGGAATTGAAAATATCGTGCAGCCACACCGAGCCGATAAAGTAAATGAATGGCGGGTTCGGCTTGTTCTTTATCATGCCATGCACGCGGTCAATGGTCTGCGCCATGTTCTGCGAATCTGTGTCTATCGCAATGATGTCAGGATTTACGCCGCCCTGCACCAATGCTCCTTTTACTTTTTCCGCCGGCCCCAGCTCGCCCACTATCATGACCATCGTCTTGTGCTTGTCTGCCTTTGAGCGCATGACCATGCCATAGGTCTCGAGGCCCACTTTGACCCGCTCGAGGATATAGTCTGGAAGTGCGCCATCAGCTGTCTTGCCCTTGTGGACTGCGTAAAGGACGATTAGGTTGCCATCAGTGAAGCGAAACTCGGACATCTAGTACCACGTCGTTGCCACTTTTTTTGGAGCCGAGATCTGCCTTTCAATCTCGTCCAGGCGCTGGAGCGACTCAGGGTTCTTTTGGAGTTCCTTGAACTGCTTGTCATGCCTAATCTTCCTGACAACGTTGAGCACCTCGTCCATCGTGACTCCGTGCTTGATGTCGTATTCGATCTGCTTTGCACAGCTTGAAACCGTGCTGTATTTTTTGTAGTTTCGTTTTTCAAAAGAGGAAGCGTCAGGGGATATCCCCTTGACAAAACGTATAATGACTTTTTCAACGTGTTCAAGATGCCAATCCTTCATCGCATAATTGTTAGGCTTCATGACTCTATTCCTTTACTATTGAAGGCTATTTAATCTCTTGTCCGGTTTACAAATAGTCGGCAAGCTTTATTTTTTCTTCTCCGGGGATTCTGGCTATCTCGAACCTCTCTTTTGCCTTCAGGAACGTTGCAGTCGCGTCGATTCCAACTTTTGTAGTAAGCAGGTTTGCTTGGTCGCTTGACGGGTCGAGGCTCGAGCCCTTGGCGTTTGGTATGATCATGAATCCCCTGTCGGCTTGGCATCTGGTTGTTATTGCGTACTCTACTGCCACAGGGTTGGTCGGGTCAATGTCGTCGTCCACAACAGTCGCCATCTTGAGCGATGGATGGGCTGCAAATGCCGCCAAGAGAGCGTTCTTTGGTTCTCCTTCCAGACGCTTTTTGATCTGTATTACTGCTGCAAGCCAGTTCGAGCCGCCGTCTGTCAGGTGCACAGCCTGGGTCGTCGGAACTACATTTTTGATGTAATCAAACATTTTTGCCTCGACAGGGATGCCCATCAGCAGTCTGTGCTCTGCATAGCCCGGCAAGATATCGTGATAGATCGCATTATCACGGAACATGATCTTTTCAAGTTCAAAGACTGGCTGCTTGCGCTTGAAGTCATAGGTTCTGAGCATCTCGACCATCCATTCTTCCTGCGTCCTGTCCTTGAGTATCCTCCCTTCAAGCACGATCTCGGCGTGGCTTGGAACATAAAGCTGGGAATAGCCTGCCTTTGAAAGCGTGAGCCTGCCATCAAGGAGTGAGTTTGCTATCTGCATTTCATCGACTCCATAAGCTGCTTGATAGGCTGCAGCGATGCTGACTGCAGGATGCACACCTATCGTTATCGCGACTTTCAGGTCTTGTCCGTGGTCGCGCGCGTACGTGAAACATTTGTGAAGATGCCTGCCTTCCACCATGCGTATTGCCATGTGCCGCTCGTCCAGCCTGAGCAGCCGATGGGTCGACGAATTCTGGTTGCCCTTTTCCTGATCCTTTGCAAAAACAATGGATGACGTGATAAACGGGCCGGCGTCCTTTTCAAAATGTGTAACTATCGGTAGGTCTTGCAAGTTCTTTGACGAATTTTTCTCAAACAGTGCGCCGCCCTGCGCCTTGGCCGGCTCTGACAGCTTGCCAAGCGCTTCAGTGATGCGGGAGTGGATCGCCATCTTTATGTCGGCTGCCTGCGCCGGCTTTGCGCCTGCTATGGCTAGGTAGAACCTCCTTGCCGTGCCAGACACGTTGCATGCTACGGCAATCCTGCTTCCGCGTACCTTCTCAAACAATACTGCCTGCTTGCCGTCCAACTTTGCCGCGACTCCTGCAATCTCGTATTCTGCACTTACATCTCTTTTAGCGCGTACAAGCTCCCGCTCGTTTTCGAGCAGAGACAGAAAACTACGAAAATCCGGGTTATTGTTCTTCATGCTTCCTGCTACCTATTGTGTTCATAACCTCTCCCATAATTGCCTTCATGTCCTCCAGCTGGAGCTGTGCCTTGCTATGTAACGAAACCAGGCATATCCCATTTATCATGGATGACACCTTTTCTGCAATGGTATTGATAAATATTGAATCGTACTTGCTTGGGATGACCTTTGCAGCGTTGACCTTGTTTGACGCGCTGATTGCTACAGAGACTGCGCCGATGCGCCACTGCTCGCCTTCGGATATTACTACAAAACATCCATTTTGAAAAAAGGTGCTCTGGAGGAAAAAATTGCGTCCAGTGCTTGGGCTGGCGATCTTGCTCACAAGAACGTCAGGCCCATTGTCCATTGGCTTATCTTACGCGAACTGTGATTGGCTTGGCTACTTTGAGCTCTTGCTTCTTCGTCCTCGCCCTCAGCTTTGCCTTGTACTTCAAATTCCTTGGCTTTGTCCTCAAGCGGTAGCCGCAGCACGGGCACCAGAGGCCATCCCACTTTATGAATATCTCACAAATCTGGCA
>JAJPHX010000011.1 GCA_021325075.1 Nitrososphaeraceae archaeon
CTGTGAGCAAAAGGTCCAAGTTGCGTGCCAACGATTTGAAATCGTTTTTCAGGCGGTATTAAACCTAACTAGGCTTGCCTATCGAAGCAAACCTGCCGGAGAATTTCAACTTGTCAAGGATCCCGCGGCCGTCGTACACCGGGATGCCACCGAGCTTTTCCTGCGCCAGGCTGCGGTACTCTGGATGGTCGGCTACCAGAATTATGAGGTCTGCGCCTTTGATGGCCTGCGGAAGACTTGACGTCAAGATGACATCCTGCGAAAGGTTCGGGTCGCTAGACACGAGCGGGTCGTGTATGCGGATTTCCTTTACACCTAATTTTTTCAGCTCTTCAATCACCTTGTATGTGGGCGACAGGCGCGTGTCAGACACGCCGCCGCGAAAAGCCAGCCCAAGCAGCGTTACGGTAGATCGCGAAACATCGGCTCCGTCAAGCAGCCTGACTGCCTGATCTACGCAATAGGCCGGCATCGAATCGTTGACATTTCGCCCAAGCCGGGTGAGGTTGCACTCTACTTTTTGGATATCTGCGGTGTGAAGTATGAACTGCGGGTACACGGGTATGCAGGCGCCCCCCACGCCGGCGCCGGGCTTGTGTATGTGGCTGAATGGTTGCGAGTTGGCGGCATCCCTTGCCTCCCAGAAATCGACCCCGATTTTTTCGCAGAACTTGGCCATTTCATTTGCAAGCGCGATGTTGACGTCGCGGTAGACGCCTTCAAGCAGTTTTTCAGTCTCGGCAGTCCTCATGTTGCTTATCCTGATCACGCCTTTTTTGGCGATCATCGAATACAGCCTTGATCCAACTTCAAGGCTCTTTGGGCCTGCCCCGGACATTATAGCAGGATACCTCTCCTCAATGTCCTCGATAGCCCTGCCTTCATAGATGCGCTCGGGGTTGTATATCATGTAAAAGTCCTGCTCTACTTTAAGACCGCTCGCTTTTTCCAAGATGGGCAATATGACGTCTTCAGATGTGCCCGGTGGCACGCTCGGGTTGAGCGAAACAACATCGCCTTTTTTCAGGCCATGTGCTATGGCTGAAGCCACCTGCTTGACAGCAGCAAGGTCTGCGGAAAACGAGTCGGTAAGCAACACCGGCACGCAGATCATCTTCAAGTAGGAATCCTGTGATGCCTTGATTGGATCGTCGTATATTAAAAAATGCTTGTCCTTGAGGCCCTTTGTAAAAGCCTCGTTGACTCCGGGCTCCGGGACGTGGGTCCTGCCCTTCCTTGCATTTTCAAGCACGCGCGGGGACTTGTCCACCCCTATTACATGGGCCCCTGCGTGAAGCCAAGCTGAAGCCAGAGGAGAGCCGACATGGCCAAGGCCATAAACTGCAATTTTGAATTCTCCTGACCTAACCTTTCTTGCAAGATCATTGCCATTGTGCCTGCTGGCAGAAACTGTTCTTGTTTTGCTATTGCCACGCTTCATACGGCGCTAACTATAGTTCCTGTTCATATATTAGAGTTGATTTCTCCACCATCTAACCTGCCGGATAAAACAGATTAAATTCGAGAGCCGCCAATGCCGGTTGACAATTTGCCGACTCCGACAGTTCCTGCAGCCATCAAGAAATACGTCAGCAGCATCCAGCATCCTGTTGCACTGATCGGCTGCCGCACGTCTGGAATGTCACAGGACTGCTGCGAGTACGACCTTGCAGTTCTTGCGCAGGGCAGAAACCAAGTCCTGCAGGCAGCCGGCCATGCAGTCGAGCTCGTACATATTAACGAATTAAAAGATCATATCGCTGACCTGAGCGGAATGATAGTTCTGAATGATATCAAGTTCACGCTTTCATCCGCCGCCAGGGATTTTGCGCCTGAAAAATATCGCAGGGCCCTTGCTGCCGCCGGGAAAAAGTCAATGATAAGCTCGCTTTTTTACCAGCAGAGAATGAACGAGGCAAAAAACCCTGTAGTGGCCGCGATGTGGCTCAAGGCGGCCGCCTACGAGTTTGCCGCCGGGTCGATTTCTATGTCGGGCAGCCGGCCAATGCCACTGCACGAGCTGGAGCAGATGAGGCAGACTGATGCCGGCAGAATGGCAGAAGGGGTAAAGATTGCATTTGAATGCATTGGCTTGGAAAGGGCAACCCGGCCAGCAATATCCAGGTCGCTTGAAGCGATCATGGAGCTGAAATCAAAAGACTATGACAGGGACCTGATAATGTCGAAAATAAAGCACCTTCTTGACAGGCGGATGCTTGCTGACTGCTACTACTACGCGGGCAAAGTCGTCAGCAAAAGCCTAGCCGGCAAAGGCGATTCTTTCCACAACCGCTATTCAAAGCTTGTCCAGCTGGCGATGGACCTGACAAGCGACCTTGGACATTTGCAAAAGCTACAAAGAAGCCTCTTCAGGGCCGCTAATGGTGCCCTGAAAGGATGATTACTTGCGCTTTACTGTCAGAACCGGGGCCTGCGGTGCTTCAAATTTGTCGCCGATGGTCTTGGCTCTCAGCTTTGCCTTGTACTTCAAATTCCTTGGCTTTGTCCTCAAGCGGTAGCCGCAGCACGGGCACCAGAGGCCATCCCACTTTATGAATATCTCACAAATCTGGCA
>JAJPHX010000139.1 GCA_021325075.1 Nitrososphaeraceae archaeon
AGCTGCACGATCTTGGCTGTTTTATATAATTTGTGGGAAAAGGAACATACATTTCATATAATTAGAGTGGAACTATTGGATAGAAGCATCGTTCACTAGGTAATAGAAGGCGGCGGGGCCTTTGTGAAAAGCGCAGCCAGCTGCTTGTAGTGGGCAATGAACTTTTTTCCAAGGTCTGTCGTTTTGAAGATGTAGCGCTTTGAATTGGGGCGCTCCTGTATCATTTCAAGCATGCCGCTGTCGAGCAGAAAGTCAAGGTACTGGTTTATCTGCTTGGAGTTAAGGTTGCATCTGTACATGACGTGCGTCTTCCTTGCGCCGTTTTCGCACATGAGCAGGATGAACTCTATTATTTCTAGCCATCCCCTGTTACTCCAGCCTGCCGAATTTAAGGGCAACTTATATAGAAACTCTATTCGTATTGCATTTAATGCTAAACGTACTTTTTAACCCAAGAAGAACCTAGAAGATTTCTAGGTCAGCTAAAAAATGACCGGCGACGCAAGATCGCCGTTTTCAAGTAAGTGACTGCGCCACTTCTTCTCGGTCTCTTTCATGCCAAAGTTCGCAGCATAATCGACAATGCAAGGGGAAAGGCTCGCTGCATTTCTGATCCTTTCTGCCGTGCTGATCTGTTGCCGGATGTCTCTCTGCTCCTCCTTTAGTGCAAACAACTGCGCCAGCAGCTTGTCAATTGGCTTGCCATTCCTTATTCTTTCAGATCTTTCCGTTAGGAGCGGCCTTATTCTATTTTCATAGTCTTCATTTTGCTTTTCAAGAGTCTGCAGGTACGCATCGATATCCTTTATCTGCATAGCTTGCATCGATGCCAGAGCTTCTGCTTGCCCGACACCGTGATATATGTCCCTTGAAGGCCAGACCAGCACAAGGGGAAGCTCAAGTCCAAGTCTTTTGCTGACGACGCTTCCATCAACAAGGTATCCTATTCCGCCTGTTCCGGAGGCATAGCATGAAATGCCAAGGTCTCTTGAAAGCAAGAGCGGGATCGGGATTGCGCGTGGAGAGAGGTCGTGGATGACCTTGGTCAAGTCAAGGTTGTCCGGGTTGCCCAAGCTTATCTCTATGTCTTTTTTGCATGACATACAGGGCCCGGAGAGCACAAGCTCGTCGCCGTTCCTTGTTATTTTGGCTGATGCCTTGCTGCCGCATTTGCAGTGCACCCAGACAGGGGCATGGAGGTGGGAAGAAGAGCTCACTCCGGTGTCGATGTTGTGGTTCATGAACATCCTCTCTGTCTGTTTCAGGGCGTCAGAATAAATGCCAAAGTTTGAAATGAGAAATGTAAAGCCGTTTTCAAACACTGTGGAAATCTCTGACAGTCTTACAAACAACGTGCTGTAGTTCCATGTTTCATTTACTATTCTTGACATGAGGAATGAATTCAAGTCAGCATATGATCTTGCCCTTGAATGCGACGCTTCTACCTGCTGCCAGAACTGCTCTAGGTTGACTGCCAGTGCTTTTTTGTCAGCATCTGCATTGGTCTTTTTTATCCAGGACTTTAGCTGCCGCTTCCAGCTGCCCACAATGGCCTGCCCGGGCACAGGCATGTTGCATACCATCTGCCACCTCTTTGATTCGCTAACAGGCAGCCGGAGTTCCATTACGCCGGAAGAATGCTGCATGCTTGGCAGCTGTGCAAGCCTGATCCACGATTCGTCAATAAAGTCATGATCGACAATGAGGAACAGGTTGACAATCTTTCTGCTCCCCTCAAGCTTTTCAACAGCATTTTTCAGAGTCTCAAGCAGGACGATTTTCTTGAATATGCCGCCATATGCAAAGAGGTTTGGCTGGTGGGTCGAGACCACTATCTGGGCGGTCGGGTCGTCAAGCAATGAAATCATGCTTTCAACGGCTGCGGTAAGCGTGCCGGCTTCTGCATGGAATTTTCTGATAAACGATGCCAGTGCTACTCGATTGTGCATGATAAAATCGCTTGCAATTGCCCTGCGCGACTCTACGTGGCTTACCGTGTCTGCAAACTTTTCCGGTATTGACGCGGTAAACGCGGAGACCAGTGGGTCGTTTATCCGGTCAAACTTGGCAAAGAGTGCCTTCACCTGCGGCGCGCGGCCGACTACTGCTAGCGGGCTTGACATTTCTCTAAACCAGCTCGATTATCTCCGCGGGCTTTGCTTTTTCGGCCTTGGGTATGCGGTCGTTTGGAACTTTCCAGAGCTTGAACTCTTTGCCAAAACACATCTTGAGCACCTCAAACGCCTCCACATAGTTGATAGAAGTGTTTAGCCTGCTCTGTAGCGCGCGGTATTCCGCGAGCCCCTTTATCGCGTTAGCCTTCAGGTACAGCTTGCTCTGCTGCGACCAGAATATCTTGATAAGCTCAACCTTGTCGTCCACGACGTCGGAAATGTCGTAGTACACCTGCGGCTTGAAATCTTTTGTGAGCGGTATTTCGTAGGACATGATGTTCGGGATGAACCTTCCAGCCTCTACCGTTGATGCTGCTATTGCCTTGTGGTCATGGTGCACGTCCCCAAGCGAATGGGTGATTATGAGGTCGGGGTCGGCTTTGTTGATGAAGAACTCGATGTGGTTGATAAGGTCGGAGGTGCTAGAGTTGAGCCTAGTATCCTCAAAGTTGTCAATCCAGAGGGCCTTTGCGCCAATGAATTTTGCAGACTGCATGAGCTCATTGGTCCTCTGCTGCGGGTCGCCAGAAGCTGCGCCCCTTGTCAAGGTGTACATGAAAATGTCGTGTCCCTGCCTTGCAGCCTTGATGAGGAGCCCTCCACAACCTAACTCGATGTCGTCTGGATGTGCACCAATTGCTAGAATGTTCACGAGTGCAAATCTTGACTGAGTTTATTTATCGCTGAACTAGCATTCTTCTATTTGAAACGCTCGTACGATTCACTTTCCTTCTAGAATCGAAGCTAGAACAATTGTCACTAGAGAAAATTGCTGTCGGGTTAAAAATTACGCATAGAAGGCTTGAATGGAATGCAGGTAAAAACATGGTTACAGAGACTTACAGATGAGTCTAACCTGTGGTTCAACGCAGTCAAAGCAGAAGATGAAAACAATCTGGATAGTGCTGCGTCGTTCTACATCAAAGACGCCCTGGAATGCATAAAACAACACTCGCTTGTAAGAGCCGCACTAAGCTGCTCGTGCGCGGCAAACTGTCTGGCAAGGATGGGCGCCTTGTCGCCAGCTCGCCAACTGTATCTTGGGGCAGCCGACATCTATGTCGAAAATTCCAATATCGCAATATCCGAGTCAATAAGGGAAGCCCTGTGGTCACTGCAGGAAGCTTTTGAAAATTACGTGCTGGCTGGCGAGAATGATTCTGCAGGAATGGTGCGTGACAGGTACGTAAAGCTTGCAGCAAGGACAAATCCATTTTCCAAGGCTGAGCAGGCCGCAAAGGAGCTAGAGTCAAGAAAAGCGGCTGCAGAATCAATGATGGGCAAGTCGGCAAAGAAAGAGGCAAGCATCGCAGACGAGCTGGCCAAAGAAATCGAAAACCTGCTGCAGGCAAGCAAGTCTCCGGCAAAGCCTGATAGGTTTGATCCAAGTTACGTCATGAAATCAATCAACGTCAACGGGGGTAGCAGATTAGATGAAAAAAGTATTGCTAGTTAACTGGGACAGCTACCCAAACGTGATGTCCGGCGGGATCTACTCGTGGGAAAAGACGCTGGTGGACAGCATGTCAGATTATGAATTTACCATCATCAACCTGCTGTCAAACCCGAACGTGAACGGCAAGTTTGCCGTGCCGCCACACGTAAAGCAGGTAATTGACATGCCGCTCTTTGGGTCAAATAGGTACGAGGAGTTTTACAAAGAAAATCGGCCACTCCATGCAAAGATTGTGCGCACGAGCGACCGAGTCATCAGGCAGGAATTCATCCCGCTTTTCAAGAGCTTTCTAGAAAACATGTTCTCAAATGATTGTAACCCGGAGCGGCTATCAGAGCAAGTGTTTGCGCTCCACAAGTTCCTCATGGTATATGACTCGAAAAAATGCCTGGAGCACACACTTGCTTGGGAGACATTTATCAGCCTACTGGAATCCGACCCGCTCTACCGCGAGATGACGATGAGAGAAGCGCTTACTGCATTCCAGATAATCCAGCGCAATATGCAGATACTGTCAATTGAAGTACCAAAGGTTGACCTCGTTCACTGCTCGCTTGCCTGGTTCCCTGCAATGATCGCAGTCTCTGCCAAGATGGAGTACAATTGCCCCATAATAATTACAGAGCATGGGGTGGCCTTCCGGGAACTGCTGCTCTACTACAACGCGTACCTCCGCGACGAGCCGTCAAACATCTTCTGGAAACTCTTCTCTGCCAACGTCGTCAGAGTTGTGTATTCAATGGCAGATGTCATCTCTCCAGTATGCTATGCAAATGCAAAGTGGGAGGAAAGCCTTGGGGTCGAGCCGTCCAAGATAAAAGTCATCTATAACGGCGTGGATACAAACAAGTTCAGGCCGATAGAAGTAAAGAGGCAGGACCCACGGCTTACCGTTGCCTGCATCGGAAGGGTGGACGTCTTCAAGGACATTGTGAACCTGATCCAGTCGATAAAGTACGTCCGCGACCATATACCCGATATCCAGTGCCTCATTTACGGGGCGTCAACAGACTTGGAGTACTCGATGCGCTGCATCAAGATGGCGCAGAGCCTTGGCCTGCAGGACAACATCAAGTTCATGGGCAAGGTCAAGGACCCAGAAATGGCCTACAATTCTGCAGACGTTGCAGTCATTAGCAGCATCACCGAAGGCTTTCCGTTTGCAATCATTGAAGCGATGGCGTGCGGGAAAGGCATAGTCGCGACTGACGTTGGCGGCATCAGAGAAGCCCTTGAGGGATGCGGCCTGTTGGTGAGAAGCAGCCATCCGCAGGAGCTTGGAAACGCGATAGTCAAGCTACTTCGAGACGAAAAGCTCAGATCAAGCCTTGGCGCGGCTGCGCTAAAGAGGGTTCAGGAAGGATTCACGCTAGAGCGGTCGCTTGGGCAGTACCGGCAAGAATACGAGCGGCTGATGGAGCAATCTGCTCCTCAGGTAGTGGCAAAGGAGGTGGCAGCGGCATGAGAAACGTTTCCAGGGCGCTTGTCACTGGAGGGGCCGGCTTTATCGGAAGCCACATCGTTGACGAGCTGATCGCAAGGGGCGTCGAGACCTATGTCATCGATAATTTAAGCACCGGCTCGATTGACAACCTTGCGCAGCACAAGGACAACAACCTGCTGCACCTAATAGTTGGCGACGCCAGGGAGACAGAGATGCTTTTGCAAGACACTAGCGTCGACGTTGTGTTCCACGAGGCGGCCATAGCAAGCGTCCCCAAGTCAGTCAGCCACCCGATGCTGGTGCACGATGTCAACGTGAACATGACGCTCCAACTTTTGAACTACTGTGTCAAGGCCGGAGTGAAGAGGTTCATTTTTGCCTCTTCAGCTGCCGTCTATGGCATTTTGGAAAGGAAGGCCACCGAAGACATGGTCTGCAGGCCAAACTCGCCTTACGGCGCGTCCAAGCTTGCAGTGGAGGACTACTTGCACGCATACAGGCGCACCTACGGGCTTGAAACTGTCATGCTGAGGTACTTCAACGTGTATGGACGGCGCCAGCGCTACAGCGACTACAGCGGAGTTATTACCGTGTTTGCCAACAAGCTGCTTGCAGGCGAGCGCCCAACGATATACGGCGACGGTCTTCAGGTGCGCGACTTTGTGCACATCGAAGACATCGTGCAGGCAAACATGCTTGCGCTGGAGTCGGCAAATGCAGTTGGTGAAATGTTTAACGTAGCGTCAGGCAGGGCCACCAGCATACTAGAGCTGACAAGGATAGTCAAGGATCTGGTGGGGGCAAGCGGCGTAGAAAACGTATTTGCTCCTCCGAGGCCCGGCGACATGAAGCTTGGCCTTGCGTCAATTGACAAGATAAAGGCGATCCTTGGATACGACCCGAAAGTCCAGATGCAGTACGGATTGAGGGGCGTCATAGAGTCAATAAGCAAGTTGCAGGCTCCAAAAATTCGCGCGTCAGGGGAGGCGGTCTGACGTGGAAGCCGTACACCAGGGCGATGGCATATCTCGTGATGCAAGGGTGTTCGCAGCAAAGACTGCGCGCTCGATTGCCGAGATCCAGCAAAGCGTCAACAACATGGCTGACGTTCTTGTGTTTCTGGAAGTGTTGGGCTACGACGACAGAACTGCCGAGAAGAACGGCTTTGCAAACCTCCACGAGCTTGCAAAGTATGTCTACAACTTTGTCGACGCGTACGACGACAGGGACGACAAGGAGGCAGCCGGCTCGTTTGAAGTGCAGGTGCCAAGCGCAAAGAAGCGCCTCGCAGAGAGCCTGAGCATGATATTTCCGTGGCTCGGATCGCTAATCCTCCTGTTTGTAACAGGCGTGTCGCTATGGATGGCGTGGGGACTCCCGGCAGACGTTACAACCGCGTTTCTGGCAGGAGTGTTCTTGGGGCTTGTCGTTACTGAAGGACTACTCCAGAACTACAACCGGCTGTTCTCTTTCTATTATTCGCAGACAAACATTGGCGAAGTAAAGCGGAGCATCAAGAGAAACTATGCGCTTGCCGGCATCATCCTGTCAGCTGCAGTAGCCATGATATACGGAGTATGTGTGGCAGCAAATATCCCGCTAGAGCTCGCAGCCATCGCATCAGTCAGCACGGTGACAATCTCGCTTCACAGGGTAAGCTATGTGATAATGTATGCGCTCAAAAAGCTCGGGCACCTTGCAATCTCGTACACAGGCGCGTTCGCCGCCCTCATTGCGGTATTCTTCCTGATGCCGGGCATGATGCCTGACGTGACCATGCGCTACTTTGCAGCCCTTGGAAGCGCGTTCGCAGTCCTCTCTATCTCTGCTATATACCACCATCACAAGATAATGGGCAACAGCTCGGCTTCAATAGTGGCCAAGGACGCACCGCACTTTTACAGCCCGCTCACGGTCAACGACAACACTATCATTTCGCGCTTTGGCGTGCAGATGCGGGAGTGCCTGCCGTACTTTATGTATGGCACCTTTTACTTTATCCTGCTCTTTGCAGACAGGATAATATCGTGGTTCTCCAACCCTGTAGCGGTGACTGCCGCAAACGGCACAGTCCTGCCGTTGTCATTCAATTCGGTCTACCACATCGGGGCCGACCTTGCACTCTTGGTGATACTCCCGACAGCGATAATGCAGTACGTCTTGACATCGCCGATCTACGCGCTCGTGCACAACCGCGCCGTGACTCTGAAGGTGTCAGAGAGCCGCAAGATCAACCTGTTCCTGAAGCATAGCTACAGAAAGATAATGACTGCCTCGATCGCCGTGTCAGTGGCAGGGGCAGTGATCCTGAATCTTGTGGCCCCGTCGATAATCGCACACCTTGGTGGATCTGCAGTCAGCGTGCGCATACTGACCTTTGCTTCAGCTGGGGCAGTCTTCCTGTCAGTATTTGCAGCAAATGCAGTCTTTTTGATCTTCCTTGGAAGGGCAAAGGCGCTGGCAATAGTGTCTCTGGCTTCCGCACTGGTTGTTTCGATCGGCGGCATTATCCTTGCACAGACAGGATTTGAGAATATCGTGCTGGCGTATCTGGCTGCAACGCTGACTGCAGCTATTGCGTCAAGTGCGATCATGGGCAAGACGATAAAGCAGGCAGGCAGCTGGCTCTTTGCGCGGTACATCTAGAGCTGCCGCTCATCTTTTTTCCATCCTAGGGAACAATACTATATAATAGAACATTCCACTGTGTCGACCTATCTAACGATCTTAAATACAAAACAGCAGAACGATTCTTCCAAATGTTCGCTGCAAAAACAACAGCAATGACAGTTCTGATGGCGCTGAACTTGGCGCTTGGGGTTGCATTTTTGTTAACAGCTCCGGCATTCGCGCAGAGCGGCTCCGTGCAAAGTAGTGCACAGTCGCAAATATCCTACAAGACATCGTACCCAAAGATAAGCGCGGATTCGAACAATTCAGTCACAGTGCAATCTGAACACCATCTGTACAAGCCAGGCGACACGGTCAAAGTCACAGGCTCTGTCTCTGGTGACATGAAGGACAAGACCAAGTCTGACACCGTTACTGTAAAGCTGGTAGACGCAAAGGGAAGCGTGGTGGCAAACCAGTCGGCAAAGGTGGACAGCAACGGCGAATATTCTGCAAGCCTGAACCTGCCGGCAAGCGCCCAAGGAGGCGAATATTCTGCCGGCTCCAAGCTTGAAGTTGACGCAAGCGTGCTTGGGCTGCTCGATGCACAGGTCGTAGCCAAGCTAGAGTCGTCAATGTCATTTACCGTGGCAACCCCTTCCTCAACCAGCGTGAAGGCTGATAACGGCCAGGAATTCAAGGTTGACATTGCCAGCAACTCGACAGTCAGCAACGTCGAGTTCAAGCAGAGCGAAAAGATGGTGACATTCAAGGCAGCGGGCGAAACCGGCACAAGAGGCGTTACGCAGGTGACGGTGCCAAAGGCAATGCTGAGTGGCCAAATGGTGGTCATGATCGATGGCAAAGCGGCAGCTTCAGATTCTAACGATGTCATCGTGACATCTGACACAAGCGCCGAAACGACCTTTGAGATCAACTACCACCACAGCGAGCACGACGTGTCGGTGACTGGAACCAACGTTGTCCCTGAATTTCCACTTGCCACTCTGGTCATGGCAGGCGCAGTCGGTTCAATAATGGCTGTACTTACAATAGCTCGCAAAAGAGGATACGTCAGCTGGCCAAAGAACTAGCCAGCCACACTCATTCTTTTTTTAGAAATAATCCGGCACGAAAGAGCCATCTGTATGCACGCACCCGCTGCTTGATGTCTTTTCATAGAGCGAATATGGCACATACACCTCATTCCAGTACCTCATGCATACAAGTCGCTCGTAGCCATCAACTTTGACTTCTTCGCCAAGGACTGCATTTCGAAACACTACATCAGGTTCGTTAACTCCTGCAGCTGCCCGCATGGGGCAAGTTGCCGAAAAACGCGGGTTTATCTCAAATATCACCGGTATGTCACCTTCAAGTTTTGCCTGCACGTTGACTGGGCCGGATGCTCCAAGTTTTAGCGCCACTTCTTCGGCGGACTTGCGGATGCCGTGGAAATTGTCAATGAACGCCTTGTAGGTCTGCCCATGCTTGATTATCTTGCGTATAGATATTGATGACATTGTGTATCTGCAGTTTTTGTCGATGGTGACGCCCGTGGTAAACTCTGCATCGCCGGCAAGATATTTCTGCACAATTGCTCGCCAGCCCGCCTGCTCTATGACCAAAATAGCCTTGTCCATCTCCTCTTTGTTTTTTGTCACGTAAAAATGGAGCGAGCCATAGCCTTCCCTTGGTTTGACAACGAGCGGAAAGCCAAATTCTCTGGCAAATCCGTCACGGTCTTCCGGCAGGGCTGAAGGGGCGCATAAGAGGTTGTTTGCCTTGCAGAATTCATAGGTTCTCCACTTGTCCCTTGCTATTGCCAGCGCGTCAGGCGACCCTGTCAGCAATTTGGCGCCAGTGCTGCTTTCTATAGCTTCTTTCGCGCTGGCAAGCGTCAAGAGCTCGTCGTCAGACCCGCAAAAAATAGCCTGCACTTTATTGTTCTTGCAGATCTTGATTATGCTGTCAATGTAATCTGGAGACGACACCGGCGGAACCAGCACGCCGCTGTCACATCGATAAAGCCCCGCCGCAAGCGGGCTCATGTCTGCTGCAATAATGGTATAGCTGGAACTTTTTTTGTTTGCCAGCTTTAGTGACTTTATTATGCCTTGGGCTACTATGCTGCCTGCGGCAGTCACGAGAACCCTTGCGTTCATCTGACAGCATAGGCTTGCTGATTTATCTGCCTTGGCAACTATTTTCTAGAACCATCCATGTAATACATTTAACTGCCGCAAACGAGGATATCTTGTTTTGCAATTGCAAGAATCCGCGGCAAAAGCTGATGCCTCTGATCTTCTGCAAAAAATCGAACAGGCAACAGATGCATTGCATGCAGAAAGGAAGAAAGGAAGCATTGCTGGCGGCAAGGTGTCTGGCGGGCTAGTAGAAATCACTGATCTTCAAAACCTTGCAGTCATTAGCGACCTGCATGGCGACTCTGTGTCATTTTTCAAGATCCTTGATGAGATAAACTACGAACAGTTTCTGGTCAACCCGATGAACAAGCTTGTTTTTCTGGGCGATTATGTCGATAGGGGAAGCGACTCTATCGGAGTCATGTATTCAGTGTGCTACCTAAAGCACACCTATCCTGACTCTGTGGTATTGATGAGAGGAAACCACGAGTCGCCATCAGAGTTCCCGTTCTCATCACATGACCTGCCGTACAAAATTGAAGGACGTTTTGGCAGCGGCTCCAAGAAAGTGTATTCAAAGTTGCTATCAATGTTCAAGTTATTGGCTCTTGCAACAATGGTGCAGCAAAAGCTGCTGCTCGTCCACGGCGGCCTCCCTACAGAAGACGTGGTCATCGAAAACTATAGAGAGTCGATATCCACTGCGCAGGAGAACCACATCCAAAGCAGGGTGCTTGAAGAGCTGCTATGGAACGACCCGCGGAATGTTGACGGCGCGCCAGGCTGGGAGCCATCCCGCAGGGGCATTGGCAGGCACTTTGGCAGCAGCATTTCGCGCAAATGGCTGAAAGCATCTGGAACCAAAGCTATTGTGCGCGGGCATGAG
>JAJPHX010000186.1 GCA_021325075.1 Nitrososphaeraceae archaeon
TCCGCTATTTTTCCGGGCTCTAGCGAGCCGACATAATCCGAAATTCCGTGCGTTACCGCAGGGTTGATTGTGAGCTTTGCCAAGTAGCGCTTGACCCGCAGGTTGTCGTTGTCGCCTTTTTCCTGCTTCAATCTCCCTGCAACTTTTTTCATCTTGTCTGCAGTCTGCCAAGCCCTCGTGGCAACTTCGCCGACCCTTCCCATCGCCTGGCTGTCAGAGGAGTACATGCTGAGCGCCCCGATGTCGTGCAGCACGTCTTCTGCCGCTATGGTCTCGCGCCGGATTCTGGATTCTGCAAAGGCCACATCTTCCTGCACTGACGGGTTCAGGTGGTGACACACCATCATCATGTCAAGGTGCTCCTCAAGCGTGTTGACAGTGAACGGCCGCGTTGGGTTGGTCGAGGACGGTAGGACGTTCTTCTGGCTGGCTATTTTCATGATGTCTGGCGCGTGACCTCCGCCCGCGCCTTCTGTATGGTAGGTGTGAATGATCCTGTCGGCGATCGCCTCAATAGTGTCATCTACAAAGCCGCATTCATTGAGCGTGTCGGTGTGGATCGCCACCTGCGTGTCGGTCTTGTCTGCTACCCGCAGCGCCGCGTCTATCGTGGCCGGTGTGGTGCCCCAGTCCTCGTGCAGCTTTAGCCCGCAGGCGCCGGCCGCGATCTGCTCAAGGAGCGAAGGTTCCAGCGAATCGTTTCCCTTGCCGAGGAACCCAAAGTTCAGCGGCAGCTCTTCAGCTGCTTCAAGCATCCTGTGCATGTTCCAAGGGCCTGGAGTGCACGTCGTTGCGTTCGTGCCGTCGGCCGGCCCAGTGCCGCCTCCGATCATGGTCGTGGTCCCGCTGCATATCGCTTCTATGGCCTGCTGAGGCGAAATGAAGTGTATGTGGGTGTCAATCGTCCCCGGCGTGCATATCATGTGCTCGCCGGAAATAACTTCGGTCCCAGACCCAACTACCATGTCCACGCCATCCATGACGTTTGGGTTGCCTGCCTTGCCGACTCCCGCTATCCTGCCGTTTTTGACGCCAATGTCTGCTTTGATTATGCCAAGGACGGGATCCATGACGATCGCGTTTGTTATCACCAGATCAAGCGCGCTCTTGCTTGTCACACCGCTTGCCTGACCCATGCCGTCCCGCGCGCTCTTGCCACCGCCAAAGACTAGCTCGTCGCCATAAGTCAGCAGATCCTTTTCGATCTCGATAATGAGATCCGTGTCTGCAAGCCTAACCCTGTCGCCAACGGTCGGACCGAAAAGGTCGACATAGCGCTTGCGCGGGATCCTAAGCACCCCTGAACCCTCTCTCCTTTGCCCTCGCAAGCGCTGCCCTTCTTTTTGTAGCAAGCCTGCCGTTTACAAGCCCGCTAAAGCCATAGACTGTTTTCCTGCCGCCGTACTCTACCAGCTCTACCTGCCTTGTCTCGCCCGGCTCAAACCTTATCGAGGTCCCGGCAGGGATGTTGAGGTGGTATCCGTACGCCTTCGCCCTTGGAAACAGCAGAGCCTTATTCACTTCAAAAAAATGGGTGTGCGAGCCCACCTGCACCGGCCGGTCGCCGGTGTTGCTCACCGCGATCTTGGTCGTTCTTCTGCCCCTGTTTGCAACCACTGGATCGTTGACTACGAAGTATTCGCCGGGTATCATCTTGATCACACTATCGGGTCGTGCACGGTCACAAGTTTCGTCCCGTCGTCAAATGTGGCTTCGACCTGCACTGTCTTTACCAGCTCTGGCACGCCATCAAGCACGTCCTTTCTTGCCAGCACCTTTCTGCCAGAACTCATCAGCTCTGAAACCGATTTGCCTTCCCTTGCGCCCTCTGTGATGTGGTCAGAGATCAGCGCCACTGATTCCACATAGTTCAGTTTCAATCCCTTTTTCTGCCTTCTCCGTGCGATTTCCGCGGCCATGAAAATGTACATCTTGTCGATCTCCCTTGGGCTGAGCATCATATGCGCTTGAATTTACTAATTCCTGTATTTATAATTGATGTACGAAAGGCATAATTTCAACAGCTCGTATTGCTAGTCAGTGCTTTCTGTCACCTCTGTCGCCGGCAACATCTACGACAGGCAAATGTCGGAAAAATTCAGGCGCATGGAGGCTGCTGGCAAGTGCGAGTGGCTGCCTGTGTCAAGGATGGAGATGGAGCGGCTCCGGCTCAGGCGTAAGACAGACAAAGGGACGGACATTGGGTTGGTACTGGAACCGGGCAGCCGGCTTTACCACGGCGATGTTCTGGTTTTGGCAAAAGACAGACTTATCATAGTAGAGCAACTGCCAGAAAAAGTGATATCAGTTAGCATAAGGAAAAATGACAATGCAATAGGCGTTGCAGCCCTGATCGGGCATATTGTTGGGAACAGGCATCGGCCCATTGCAGTCAATGGTAATACAGTCTCATTTCCAGTGCAGGCAGATTCCGAAGTTGCCGTATTCCAAAAACTGCTGCCGCATGGAGTCAGATTAAAGCTGGAAGAAAAGATCTTCCAGCCAACAGGAGAATCCCACAGCCATGAACACTGAATACGAATTTCACTTGATGCAGCTTGCCGACTCGCTCTTTCCTTCCGGCATGTTCGGGATGTCTGGCGGGCTGGAATCATTTGTGAAGACCGGCAGGATAAGAAATGGAAGCGACGTCCTTCGCTTTGTGCGCCAGCAGGTGCAGTTCCAGATACTGCCATGCGACTGCGCGGTGCTATTGGCAGTAATGGATGCCGCAAAGAAAGGAGATGTGGAAAGGGCAGTTGCTGCAGACAACAAGTGCTATTCCATGAAGCTGGTAAAGGAAGTCCGGACCGCGTCTGCAAGGTCCGGTCGGCAAATCCTGAACTGCGTCTTGCATATTTCGCCCAGCAAGTTTGCAAAGAAATTCCATGGCAGGGTAAAAGCCGAAGAGGGTGCCGGCACGTACCCCGCGTGCCTTGCAGTGGCTGCAAGCGCCCTTCACATACCGCAGAAAAGTGCGATGCGCATGATGCTCTACTCTTACAGCGCCAGCATCGTGGGCTCGGCAATCCGGCTTGGCATAATCGAGCACCTTGAAGGCCAACACATCCTGACCGTGTTTGCGCCAGAGATCAACTCACTGCAGGTGCGCAAGAAGGATATCGATGAGCTGTGGCAGCTGGCGCCCTTAGCAGAGATCCTGCAGATGCAACATGAGCGAGAAGAGCTGAGAATGTTTATTACTTGACTGGATTCAGTGTCTGCTATGCGCAGACGAATCCCGCGGGTTGGAATAGGCGGGCCTGTAGGATCCGGCAAGACTCGCCTTATAGAGCAGGTCGTGCCGATATTGAGCCAGAAGGGATACCGCTGCTGCATCATTTCAAATGATGTCGTGTCAAAGGAAGACGCCGAGCGTATGCAGCGAAAACTGGCGACAGAATCGCATCTGATGCCAGAAGACATGATAATAGGGATCGCCACCGGCGGCTGTCCTCATACCGCGGTGCGCGAAGACCCGTCAATAAATCTGGCTGTCATTGACGAAATCGAGCGCAAGGACCCCGCGCTTGACCTAATAATAATAGAAAGCGGGGGTGACAACACGATGACCACTTTCAGCCCTGCCCTTGCAGACTATTTCATCTACATCGTTGACGTTGCCGGCGGCGACAAGTACCCGCGAAAGCGCGGCCTTGGAATCGAGAGCTGCGACTTGCTTGTGATAAACAAGATTGATCTTGCGCCGCACGTAGGGGCAGATCTGGCGGTGATGAAGCGCGATGCGGCTCATGTGCGGCCAGGCAAGCCGGTGGAGTTTGTCAACTGCAGGACCGGAGAAGGCGCCGACCGCGTCGCCGGCCATATCATCCGAGATGTCCTTTTTGACAGGCAGCAAAAGCCGGTTCCGAGAAGGAAAAA
>JAJPHX010000175.1 GCA_021325075.1 Nitrososphaeraceae archaeon
CGGACAGTTCTGCCAAGATCGGCGCCACCGTGGTAGAGGACGATTGCAGGCCTTCAGCCGAGGCGCTGATCGTAAAGTTGTCTGCCCTGCCAAACGTGGTGATCCCAAAGCTGGCAAATGACTTGCCCTTTGGTATTGTCACGGTAGGCGCAGGAAAGACGCTTGAAACTGATGACGATGAGAGTTTGATGACCACGTCGTCAGACGCAAGAACGGGATGTCCGGTGGCGTCTCTTAGCTGCACGGCTCCAATCTGGTGCTCCTTGCTAAAGCCAACCATGCTGTTGAACGGCAACACCACCTGGCTTGTCGTACCAGTGTAGAAGATAAGCTGGAGATTTGATTTTGTCTCTAGGCTCGAGTCTGCGTTCACACCGACAGGCACTGCGTCAACCTGTGCGATGGTGTTTTCCGAGTTAGATCCAAAGGAGTAGCTGTCTATGCCCAGAGTGGCGAAGCTTTTGCCCGGCTTTATTTCGGTCAGCTCGTTGACTGGTTTTATCAGGTACTTCACTCCCTTCTCAGAATTGGACGGCCTGCCTGCAGAATCAAGAGTGATGAAAAAGAGGTCAGAATGGCCGTCGCGATCAAACAATATCCTGTAATTTCCGTCAGACATCTTGCCTGCCGGCGAAAAAATCATTGTCTGGGTCGGGTTCAGGCCGCCCACTACCGTGATCGGCGATGTGCCTACTGCAGTGTTGGCAAGCGAGACTGAGAAGTTGACGCTGTCAGCCTGCCTGCCGCTTTTTATCGTTGCGGTGCCATACGAGCTGCCAGCCGGGATCCAGCCCGAATCGTTGACGCTTGCAGCCCAGTTGTTGCCAGATACAATGTTGAGGTTGCCCTGACCCACGCTATAGAGCGTCGAGGATGTGATTGGGAACAGCTCGCCATCTGCAAGGTCGTCTATTGGGCTGTAGTCATTCAGATCCACCACGCCGTCACCATTGACGTCGGTGCCGTCATCAGAGTCGTGCTCTATGGCGTTGAGTTGGTAGGCAATTATAGACGATGAATCGCTTGGCATGCTGCCAACAGTAAACACCTTGAGCACCTTGTCAGCCGCCTTTGGACTGGAGGCTAAAAGCGAGCCGTTCATGACGGCAAAGTCTGCACTACTGGCCCCAAGCCCTGGCGCAGAGGCTCCTATGGTGATGGGATGGCTCTGCGGCAGATAAAACGATATAGATGGCCGTATAATTGCCCCTGCCTCGCCTTTCTTTATCACTGCGCCGACATTGTTGAGCTTTACCTGAGTCGAGCTAGAGAACAGCTCCAGCTTGACATCGTCTGACGCCAGAGTGGGCTGGCCGGCAGAATCAAGCAGCTGTACAAAAATGTCGACAGTGGTGTCAGCTTGCGAGATCTTGTCTGGGAATACATTTACTTTCAGCGACACAGGCTGCGTCTGCGAAATCTCGACGTTGGTCACTGTGTTCAGATCCTCGCCGGTGACGTTGGAAATCGCTTTGATAAACGCGTTGCCCGACTTTTCAAGTGACTTGATAGTACCAACTGCGTAATAGCTACCCTTCTTTATCGTTATCACGTCGGAGCTGAGCTCTACAAGAGATCTTTCGTAGTCAAATCTGACGGTCATGTCATCGGCCGCCTGCATGATGTTGCCGTTATTTTCCAGGTACACTGAAAACGGCATTTCAGCTTGAACTTGCATCTTGTTAGAAGGCAGGTTTATAGCGATGTCAAGATTTTTCTGGATAAGGCTTGAAGCCTCTACCACCTTGAAATTCTTGCTCGCTACCTGGTTGCCAAAGAGCGCCGAGACTTCTGTCTCGCCTGTCACGTACCCGACGTCAACATTAAACTTGGCGTAATCGCTTCCTGCTGGGATCACGACCCTTGGCGGCACGAGCGCTATCGAAGTGTCCTTTGAAAGCAGCTCAACTTCCAGATCACGCGGCGCGAGCACTGGCCCGCCGGTGGCGTTTGACATCAGCCTGACATAGCCAACAGGATATACTGCCTTGCCTGTTTCGACTATAGAAGGTGCGAAATTCAGACTCAGCACAAAGCTGTCGGTGCTGTCCAGCGCCTGCGCGCGCATCGAACTCTGGACAAATATCATAAATGACAGTACGGCAAAGCAAATCAATACACAGGATAATCTGGCTGTTTTACTCAAGTCCTTCTTTTACCTGTCTCGCTTTTGATCATAATCGCTTGCCTATTGGCATTAGTCTGTAGGGTGGCTATACAGACAGCGGCTGAGAAGAAGAAAGTTAGCGGCCGGGTCTAGTTGATGCCCGGCACGTAGTTTGTAGACGAGTCGAATGCCCTTGTGTCCGTAAACAGGAGAAAGGTAAAGAACACCGGCTGCGTCGGGTTGTCCACTGGCCATACTGTTGACTGTGGCATTGGCGTGCTTATGTCAACTCCTTGATCTGACAGCTGCTTGTAATTGGCAGGCGGCACGTTCTTGAGCGATGGGTCGTCTGGCATTGGCGTGAAACTCTGTGCCTGCTCTGATGTCAGTGGGCCGATCCCGCCTGGCAGCTGCACGCCGCTTGGCA
>JAJPHX010000146.1 GCA_021325075.1 Nitrososphaeraceae archaeon
GTTGAGCAGGTTGGCCCAGTTTGTGATGTATTGTCTATACTCTTTGCCACTTTCACCAGCTTCCTTTATCTTGTCCCACAGCAGGCTTTTTAGCGCAAACTGGACCTTTTCGGAAATGGGGTACTCGTACGGTGTTATCTGCTCGCCCTCTCTGACGTAATATGTCCCAGGTATCAGCGCGCGGTCGTAGAGGTAGTTTTCATGATATTTTATATCTGCCTCCCATGACGTGACCTTTTCACGAAAGCTATTGTCCGTGCCGCCTATTGAGAGTGGGTCAGGTGCAAGTACTTTCAGAGCGTCTATCTGCTGGTCAGCAATGATGTCTCTTTTCTTGACGCGTTCTACCGTGTATTTCGTCTCCTTTTGCACTACCTGCTCCACTTGATCTTCATACTGCATCTTTGTATAGCAGTAGGGCTTGTGATCCGTCCTGTCGCGCCAGTGGTAAATGACATTGTCCTTTGCATCGTAAAATTTCAAGTAGACTTTTCTTTCTTCGCCTGAATAGACTGCAGAAAGCAACAGCGCCGGCCTGTCTTCTGGAAGCTCCGGCAAGTCGTCAAGCCTTCTTCTACGATCTGCCAGAAATTCCTGCTGCGCCAAGTCTAGTTTCTCTTTTAATCGATCAATATTAAACGTTTTACATATATCCAGCGACCAACCCCAGATACGCGCGGATGACTGCAAGGTCGCAATCATTGGAGGCGGCGTGCTCGAGACAGTCGTCAAGCCAGGGGTCGCTCTGACACGCTGGCACAATTGCCGACAGGATGAAGGGCTAGCATGATCAGTTTTTTAAATTACCTCATATCAGACGAAACTGTTTGCTAAAAGAAGTGTATCTTGACGCTCTGCGCAACAGGGAGCAAAAGATATTGAAGATAAAAGATTCTGGCTATAATACCATACTCCCAGAAGCGCAGTCGCGATGGGTTTCATACGATCCTGTGCCGGAAAAGTGCGAATCTGTCGGCATTGATAGCAGCTGGAACAAGCGTGCATTTCAGGGCCTCAATCTCTACGTCATCGACGCAGTTGCAGTCACGAGCACAAACGAGATCCTTGCCACGGATCACGTCTATGACATATCCGAGTCGGCAAGACAGGAGGCGCTTGAATCAAAGGCAATGCTCATGGAGGCTCAACTCATGCAAAAGGTGCCTGAAAAAAAGAATGTCGACATTGTCTGCATCGACGGCTCGCTCGTGTCAAGGCTGACAAGGAGCACTGTTGACGCGGCCGCAGATATGGTGAGGCAATGCGGCAAGGCTACCTTTATTTCAAAAAGCTCCGAGAGCCGCCTGCAGTTCTCTTCTCTTGGGTCGAAGGCAGGCGACATCTACTACTACGGGCACGCAACAAAATCTACCGGCTTTAGCACGCCGGTGCAGACGCAGCTGCGCTATGCCAGCGTTTACGAAATATATGCGCGCATTCGCGACCAAGCGCCATTAGTAAGGATAGAAGTGGTCGGCGCGACAAGCGAGCAGGAAATCAAGCAGTTGTTGAACAGGATGCGCTACCACAGCGTCGCCGGCTACCCATACTGTTTGAAATTAGCGCACAACAACTGCAAGATCACCAATGAAGATATAGACAGGCTGGCAAGCATATTCAACCTGCAAATGGAGCAGGGAGCGAGGGACGCGCTTAATGAGTAGCAACGGCAGGACCGAGCTTGGCATTCTGATAGGCAACACAAAGCCTGATCAGGTCGCATTTGAGTCGAGACGGCCGGTGAGCATCGGCGAATATGTTATCTTGAACTACGGCAAGGGCAAGGTGCTCGGACTCATTGAAAGGTCATCGATCAGCAGTGACGCACTTTCAATCAGTATACGAAACTACGAAGAAGCGTCTGAAAGCAGGAAAGTCGCGATTGAAAACAAGTGGGACAAGAGCTACAAGGGGCACGTACGAATACTCGGCTACCTTGAAGAGCTGAAAAAATGCAGGGCAATAATCCCTGCTCTACCACCAGAGCCGGGCACAGAAGTGCATGAAGCCACCACAGAAGACCTGGCAACAATCTTTTCCCCTTCAGGCCAGCAGTGGATAACGATAGGCACTCTTTTGCGCAACACACAGGTTGACGCCCGAGTCAACGTTGACAAGGTAGTATCTCGTCACTTGGCGGTTCTGGCGATGACTGGCATGGGCAAGAGCAACCTAGTATCGCTTTTGGCAAAAGAAATTGCCAGAATAAACGGTACTATGGTGATTTTTGACTACCATGACGACTACTCGACGCTTGACATGGGAAGCAGCAACAGCAACCTAATTGATGCCAAGATAAACCCGCGCTTTTTGACAGTAGACAAGCTGGGCGACGTGATCGAAATACAGGAAAACGCGTCAAACCAGATGCATGTACTCCGCACAGCATTTACTGAGGAGGTGAAGCAGCGGAAAGGGGACGACTTTTGGGATGCCCTCTTGACTGAGGTGGCTGCAGCAGGAAAGGAAAAAGCGTACAGAGAGGCATCCGACAAGGTTCTAGACAAGATAGATGACGCAAAGCGCAAGTTCCACAATATTCTGGACCCGGGGATGGCAGATCCGCTTGCGCTGATAAAGAATGGCAAGATAAATGTCGTCAACTTGGTGGAATTGACTGAGCGTCAGGCAAACATCGCAGTGTCGTTCTATCTTGAAGAGCTGCTCGATGACCGGAAAAAGGCGACTAGGCAGAAAAAGGGAAGGAAGGATGCCAAGGAGCCCAAGTTCCCGGCGCCTGTTCTGGTGGTGCTTGAAGAAGCACACGTCTTCGTCCCAAAAGACGAAGAAACCGACACAAAGTATTTCGCTTCTAAAGTCGCCAGGGAAGGCAGGAAGTTTGGCCTCGGGCTAGTCATTGTGTCACAGAGGCCACGTGGTATCGACCCCAACATATTGAGCCAGATGGGCTCGTTGGCAGTCATGCGTATGGTGCAGCAGGATGATCAGGTACAGGTGTCTGCGGCAAGTGAGTCGCTCAGCCGTGATCTTATCGACCAACTGACTTCATTGAACCCCGGCGAAGCGATATTTGCAGGCCAGTGGGTAAACTTGCCGACGTTTGTCAAGGTACACGAAGTTAAGGAGCGCAAGATCGGAGGCGACCAGAAGGCAGTTGAAGAGTGGAAGCAGTTAGCAATAATAAAGCAGGCTACAAAAGAGTCGGCAGAGTCGTACGTTCCATCCGGCTATATACAGGAATAGCTCTTGAGATGAATGCCGCAAAATGCTAGTCTCCCATATCTCCGATCTCCACCTTGGATACGCGCAGTTCAACCTTGAGGAGCGCGAAGAAGATGTCTACGAGACTTTTAACGAAGCGATAGATATTTCGATAAGGGAAAGAGTCCGGCTCGTGATCCTTGCCGGCGACCTGTTCCATAATCCCAGGCCCTGCGGCAAGGCGATAATCACGCTTGGCAACGCGCTGAAAAAACTAAAAGAAAAGCAGATCCCGGCGGTGTTCGTGCTGGGCGAGCATGACATCAGTCGACTGCGCGACGTGCCTTTTGTCTATATTTTCAGCAACCTCGGGCTTGCAAAACACCTGAAGCCAGACGTGCCTTTTGTAGTCGAAGGTTGCGTGGTAATGGGCACCGATAAGGAGCGGCGGAGTAACATCGATACTCTGATTGAAAAATTGCGCGGCGCTGAAAAAGTTGCAGGTCAGTTTAGTGACAAAAAAAAGATCCTGGTGCTCCATCAAGGGTTAATGGACTTTAACAAGTTTGCCGGCGAAATGAACTCGACAGATCTGCCTAATGGCTTTAACTATTATGCGCTGGGTCACTACCATGATCATAAGGAAAAGAGGTTTGATCACCTTGGTGGGCCGCTTGCTTATCCTGGCTCCCTTGATCTGACTCCAAGCGAAGGCGTCAAGGAGGTGGACAAGGGATTCATAATGACAGACATATCCGGTGAAGAGCCGTCCACGCAATGGATAAAGCTCAGCCGACGCCAGCA
>JAJPHX010000150.1 GCA_021325075.1 Nitrososphaeraceae archaeon
AGCAGGCTTTTTGATCGCAGGAAAGAGAGAGCAAGGCCGATGCTGGAGTTCAGCTCGTCAACTGCGCCGTAGGCGACTATTCTCTGATCTGCCTTGCTTGTGCGCTTGCCGCCGATAAGCCCTGTCTCGCCTCTGTCACCCGTCTTGGTGTAGATCTTCATACAGCACTAGCACCGTAGAGATGATTTAAGAATATAGCTTGCGCCAGTAGAACATGAAACCACTGGATTAAAATAGCGCCTGCAAAGTTTTACCTTCAATGAGAAAGGTGGCAATAGTCGACGACGAGGTTGACATCACGACAGTGCTCAAGAAGGGTCTTGAGCAGAACGGGTTTTCAGTCGATGCCTTTAACGATCCGCATGAAGCTCTTGCCAGCTTCAACCCCAATCACTATGATCTCATGATAATAGACATCAGGATGCCCAAGCTAAACGGCTTTGACCTTTATCGCGAAATCCGGAAAAAGGACAACAAGATCAAGGTCTGCTTCCTCACTGCGTTTGAGATCTATTACGAAGAATTCCGAAAGATGTTCCCTACTATAGACGTCAAGGCGTTTGTCAGAAAGCCGGTAAGCATTTCTGCACTTGTAAAGCAGATAAACACGACGATCGAGTCGCCCTAGATCCACATCTCTTCATATTCTTGGTGGTTTGTAGACCTCTTGTGGTCCTCGTAGTCCATCTTGTACATGAGCACGGCCTCGCATGCCTTGCACTTGTACATCTTCCGCTCCTTCATGAGGTAAGGTATTCGACAAGAGGCTAATATCGCATACTGTGTACTGGCAAGCTACACCCTCGCTTGAGAGCGCTCCTTCAGATACTTTACAAGCCTCATTGCGTCTATCTCTTTGAGGCTCTTTCTGTTTGCAGCAATGTAGCCCTGAAAAGAGTCAATTTCACTGGCAATTGCCGGATGCCTGCTTCTTGCCTCTTCGATGATGTTAGAGTAGTTCCTGTGCGGGAAGTAGGTCTCCTTGGCAATTCGGGCAAGTGCCTTCTTTGCCTGCCTGCTCATTACCCCTTTTTTGTGCGCCAGAAAAAGGTTGTAGCGGATGTCTATCATGGCTTCCGATTGCAGGCGGTAGTCGCCCTCCGGTGCAAACGTGACTGCCACCTCGTCGTCAGCGTCCACCTTGCCGCTCTTGTACAGCTGGAATATCTTGCCAATTCCAACCATGCCGAATTTTTCAAGCTCGACTGCCCGGAGCGCGCCAAGGCTTGCCGCGCCTACCAAGAGCATGCCCTCTTTCCTTGCCAGCTGGTACACCTCAATTGGCGTTGGCGGGTAGTCCTGCAAAAAGACTCCGTCCACAAACCCAACCATCCTTACGTCAGGATCTGCGGCCAGCCGCAGAAAATCACCTTTTTTTGCCGGTGGCCTATAGTCTGCTTCGGCAAAGATCTTTTTTGCCTTTTCATGGCTCAGTGAAGGCCCTAGAAATATTACAGGTTTTTCCATTGCCTAAAACACGCCCTTGCGCGCATCCCCATTACCGATTTTGTTATCTTGAAAGTTTCAAGGCCCGGCACTATTGCGCGGACCACCGGCACGCCGATTTCCGGGTTTGTCAGGTCGACGATCACGGCGCGGCCAAGACCTACGCTCTTTAATCTTGACAGGATAAGCTTTATGTCGTCGAGTATGTCTTCGTTGAAAAACGTCTGGATCTGGGAGAACTTTACTCTTTTCTTTGACGGCATGAACTGCCAGGCGCGCCGGTCGTCCGTGTTGCTCTCGCCATACTTTATCTTGCGCAGGTCATCACGCGCCCCCTGAATATTTGCGGCCCTTGTCTGCGACACCTCAGTTATTGCGCGGAGAAGCGCGATCCTTGCGTCTGGATGCGTCCCGTGGCCTTCTGCAAGATATCCGTAGTCGTGGGTGACCCACTCTACGCTGCTTGCGTTGAATGTTGGAATGCCGATGTCAGAAGTGATGTCCTTTATCATGAGCGAAATGCCTGCCTGATTGAACTTGTCGACAAGTTTTCTGACAGGCTCAAATTCCACTTCAGAAATGTCAACATCGGGAAATACGCCGGGATCATCAACGAACCTGTCTGCCTGAATTGGCGGCATAGGCAACCCGCTTGCGGCAAGCGAGTGTATCACGGTCCGCAGGATGTGGAACGGGATGGCGCTTGCCCGAAGTTCCGCAAGGCTCATGGCGTCGCGCTCTATTATTTCGCAGAGCGCGTGGCACACGGCTTCTTCGATCACATTGCCTGATGCAAGGCCATTTGTGTGAAAGTATGCAAACGGGTTTACTGCCGGCGGCTGCGGGCTGTAGCGGAACAGAGCTATCGACGCAGGGACCATCACCTGCTCGCTGCTTGCAAGGTCGTAGCCGGCAAGCCAGTCCATCAGCATGTCGTTTCGGTATTCAAAGCGCACCGGCTCGACTATCTCGTCCGGGTGCAATACTCTGTGGTTTTTTGCAAGATCAGAATAGCTTGACCTGACAAACTTGCGCGGCCCGCCTGACGGCAACGAAGAATAGCGCTCGATGCTTTCCATGAGCGCGCTTGCTTTTGCATGCTCTCTTGTCGGGCCCTTACCGCTGTAGACCCAGATATAGTCCTCTGTGCCGGGCAGGACCGCGGAATAATTTGGAATCCGCAAGACATCCATGTCCGTGATGTCTGCAAGCCTAGTGACCCCTATCTTTTTTGACAGCGGAACGACCTTGTCCAGGGTCTCCTGCGCCGGCCTTATCCTTGAAGTGCCGTTCACAGTCCACTTTTTCCTGCTCTGCAGCTGCACTACTATTGGGCTTTTTGAAAGTTCATATCAAGCTTTCTTCTTTGGAAAATCGTGCAGCTCGCCATGCTGGCACCGGAGACATGCCCTTGGCTCGGCTTCAGTCAGGTAGTTTATGTAAAAGCATTTTGCGCATTGCAGGCGGGTTATCCTGTCAGTAAGTTTCAGCTCGTTACCGTCCTGCTTTACCACTTTTCTTGCTGCCAGGCTTTCAATAACAGGAACCATAGTGTCGGATAGTTGCTGTAGATCTGCGTTTCGGTACCTCAGGTAGAGCGCAATCATTTCGCTTGGCAGCGACTCTTTCCGGAAAGAGGTCTTGCCGGTGTTTGACTGTCGGAACAAGTGGTCGCGCAGGTACCAGTCCAGCTCTCTCACTGCAATATCTGACAACTGGAAACGGTATCCGATTCGACAATATTTAAAAGAATGGTTATAACTGGGCGCAACGCCATATCTGGCGTTGCCTGACGATTACGAAAAGCTGTGCAGTAAGATTTTCGCGGCCGACAAGGCTGTCAGGTTTGCCGGAGCAATAGACAAGATGGGTAACCTCGTTGCAGGCGGCATGCGAAAGGGCATTGACCCGCTCGAGCCAAAGGAGGACAGGCGCAAGCTCTACCTAGAATTCGCCCTCAGGACCGCGATGCGGCAGGACTTTGACCCCGAGTTTGGCAAGGTGATATACACGCTCTCAGAGCGCGAAAAACTAAAGATAGCGTCGTTCCCGATAAAGGATCACCTAATACTGGTCTCGATTGAAAAGAAGGCGCAGCACGACAGGATAATAAGCAAGGTTTTGAAGCTCCTGCCCGACTGACAATTATATACTTGCGCCCACAACCTAGAGTACATGGCAAAAAGGCGGCAGCATCGCGCGCACGGCGCTGACGGCGACGACTTGGTCGTGCCAAAGAAGGTGACTGGCAAGGAGCTGAGCGAGATCGAGGAGCTTAGCGCCCGGCTCACGACGCTGGTCGAGATACTCCATGACGAAGGTGTGATCAACAAGAACGAGTACGGCAGGACTGTGGCCATGCGCTTGCACGAAATATCAAAGGCAGGCGCGTTTTCAGAGCTTGACGAAGAGCTGTAGTACATGATCGAGCCTTCCATGCAACCTGCCAAGGTTTTTGCGCTTTCCATTCTGGCAGGTCTTATCGCCGGCGGCGTCCTTGCAGGGCTTGGCATGGCTATCGTGATGCCCTACACCGGCATGCTTGCGGAAATGCGGATCGACGAGCTGGTTGAACAGGGCGTGTTTGACGAGGAAGAGTTTGGGCATCAGGCGCAGGCGCTCTATGCTTCTCAGGCGGCCGGCTCTATCGCGCTCGGCCTCGCAGGCGGCGCGATAGCAGGTGGGATTTATGCATTTGGCAGGCCCGGCACAAGCCCGCTCAGGGCTGCGTTCGCGATAGCAGGCGTTGCTTGGTTTGTGCTCTACGTCGTGCCGGCGGTAAAGTATCCGCCTGGCCCACTGGCGGTGTTTGACCCGGCGGCTGCTGGCCAGTACCAGGCGCTGCTTGCAGGATACACCGCGGTGTCCGGGCTGGCCGCCCTCTCGATAGCGGCCGGCTTTCGCAAGATAAAGAGAAAGGAGAAGGCGCTTGGGGCGGCCGCACTGTACCTGGCGGTGATTGCGGCCGCGTTCTTTGCCTTTCCAAGCTACCAGGAGGACGACTCGTTCTATTCGCAGCCGCTCATCAACCAGTGGAGGGCAGGCATCGCGGCTGCAGCGACCGTATTCTGGTTTACCCTTGGCACGGTAACCGGCCTTTTGTGGCAGCATGGCAAAAGCCGGCGGTAGATGCTGACAGAATTTTAAATACAAGTATTTCCTGAAGTGAGTCGAGGGAAAGCTTGGCTGCATCTTTTGAAGGGAATGGCAAGACGATCATGATCGTTGACGACGAAAGTAACATTCTCATGGTTTTGCGGAGAGCGCTTGAGCGGTGGGGTTACAGAGTAGATACGTTTAGCGACCCCCAGGCCGCGCTGGACCATTTCAGGAAGAAACCCAGCAGGTACGACCTGATCCTGTGCGACATCAGGATGCCGGACATCAATGGCGTCATGTTTGCGCGCGAAGTGAGAAGGCTCGATCCGGCAGTCAAGCTGCTTTTGATGTCTGCGTTTGAGATAGACAGGACAATCAGCGCCAGCGCGCCGGATATCCGGGTGGACCAGCTCCTGCAAAAGCCGTTCTTGTTAACCAAGGTGTGCGAAGTTGTCGGCAGCCACCTTATCACAAGGTAAGCGGGTTCATGCTACCTATATTATTCCGGTTGCTCCATAGAGGGTGATAACAGGGGATTGTCCGAAAGCAATGATGACAACAAGAACGGCGTGCGGGCTCCAGTAATTCTGGAGCAGCTCTCAAAAATCCAGTTCGGCGAGCACAATATCCTTGTTTACGACAGCCTGAACATCTTCCGGGAAGTATACTCTGGCTATGCAAAGAACAGGCTCATCCTCAACAACGAGATCGTCATAATCCTGACGTACCTTGAGACAGTCAAGTCCGTAGAATATTACCTGAAGGAAACAGGAATCGACGCGGAAAAGTACGCAAGAGAGGGGTCGCTCGTGATAGTGGACTCGGTCAAGCAGTTCTTTGGGAGCAAAGTCGACTTTCTCCAGTACCTGAAGATAGTCGACAGAAATGCCAAGGCGATGGGCAAGGGCGGGATATCGGTGATTGCAGACATGGGGGCGTTTGACCTGCTCGGCAAGGTGGAGGAGCTGCTGAAATATGAAACGTCGATCCCGCCGGTGTCTTCAGAAATAAAATACTCCTCGCTTTTGTGCAGCTACCACGCCCGGAGTTTTGCGAGGCTGCCGCAAGACGCAAGGGACACGATACTCGACCAGCATCACCACAAGTTCAGAGCAGAGTCGGCTGGAAGTTAGGTAAGAATTGCCAATAGAATAGTGAGCCAGAGCTTAAAACCAATAATTGTTATAGCTTATCGTTAATGGATGATGATCCGATAGAGCGCCACTATCCACGGGTGATAATAGTTGAAGATAATCAGGACGTGAGCTCGGTACTTGCAGCATTGCTTACGCTCAAAGGCGCAGAGACGCACAAGGCCGGCAGCGCAGAGGAGTGCCTTGAAAAGCTGGACGAGCTTGGCGGCCAGGTGGACGCAGTGGGGATGAACGGGGCTATAGCGATGAAGCAAGGCGGCCTCTTGATTTCAAGGATAAAGGGGATAAATTCTGGCATCAAGATTCTGGCGGTGGCATCTGACGACACTAGCAAGGCCTTACTATTGCGCCTCGGGGCGGACGATTTTGGCACAAAGCCACTGAGCGCCGAGAGCATCGTAGACAAGATTTTGCTGATGCTCATGGGTGAACAGAAAGTAACGAACGTTTCCTAGGCAGCTGGCTGCCACTTTCTTTTCCTCACGGCTTCCAGCTTGGAATCGAGCAACAGCTCGCCCTGCCTGTACGATGTGATCTCGCTCTTTGTCTGGAGCTCGGCAAGCCTTGTCTTCAATTTTATCAGTTCTTCGAGCGCCTTTGCCCTTATTTCGCGCAGCTGCTTCACGTCTTTCTTTATTTGCTTGAACCGGCTTGCCGCCACGTCGTTGTAGTACACCACCATTTCGTCAAACCCAGAGACAAGGTCCAGCTCCTTGGAGTTGCAGAGCAGGATCTTTTGCTCCAAGTCAGCGGCCCTTTCGCGCAGCGCGTCAAGCTCTACAGCAACTTTGTCAAAGCCCTTTGCTGCCTGGCCGGCCTTTTTGTACAGATCGCGGTCCATCACTTTGGATATGCTACGCGAAATATTGTATTATAGGGTTGCATGGCAACTGCTGGCTGGCTATTAGGAAAAAGAAAAGAGCGACATCAGACAATACAGCATGATGTTCGAATCCCTTGATTTCCTCTACGTCCCAGCGCCGGACATCGAAGCATCCGTGAAGTACTATACAGAAGTGCTTGCCGGACAGCTGCTTTGGAAGATACACGCCTACGGGGTGTGGGTGGCCTGCGTAAAGCTTGCAAGGGGTAAGCCGTACGTGCTGCTTGCAGATCACATTGAGAGAAAAGACATGATGCTTATTTACAGGGTCGCAGACTTGGATGATTCTGCAGCGAAACTAAAATCAAGGGGATGGAAAGAGGAGAACAGGATCGAGATTCCACCCGGCCCGTGCTGCACCTTCCGCGACCCCGCGGGCAACGCTCTAGTGATCTATGAAAACGTGCGTCCTTTTATCATGCAAGAGTTCAAGGGCAAGATCGACAAGCCCACACGCGCCGGCTAGCACATCCTGCTTCTGAATCTGGCGTAGGCCCGCATGGCTTTTGTCCTGATATCTTCAGTGTTTGCGTCAATAATTTTTGAATGATCTATGCGATCGCGAATCCGCGCGACTGTTTCCTTCTGCTCTGCTGGCATCAGCTGATCCTTTCTCTTGCGGGACTCTTTTAGAATCCACATCAGAGTCGATATGGTGTACGTAGGAATCATGTCGCCGATGAATGGGATGAACTCTATGGCGTTGATTGCAGTTGAAGTCTTGCTTCCAGTCAGCTTGTACAGCATTGCTATCACTACTGCGTCAGCGATGTCTCCGATGACGGGCAGCGCGAAAATGGGCGCACCGACATAATCAAGGGCATCCGCAACAACAGAGATGCCCAGAGCAGAGATTGCCCGGACTTCAAAAGGAAGTTCAAGAGTTGTTTTTGGAGCTAATAGTTTCACACGACGTATCTGCATCGATCACTTATGAATGTTATCGCTAGTGATATGAAAGATTTGAAATTATAACTGAGGTAGTGTTTTTCTGTGCCATTTAGATAATGTTGACAACACTGAACAATCAATTTTGCCCGTAAATAAAAATAAATATGACCTTACACACAACATGTGACTATCAGAAGGTGCTCCAAAATGGAAAAGCTATGCAGAGCTTGCGGATCAGAGCTTGCAGTTTTAGAATTGTGTGAAGGATGCGGCGAGCCTATGAGATGGACCTGCAATACATGTCTCAGAGATAAAGATTCTCCGCACATGCATAGGAGAATTGTCCAGTATGTTCTTGCCAGATAAACCGCGTCCTTTGTTTTCTTTCTAAAATTACAAAATAAAATTTAAATAATCCAGTTACACACTATATGTTACTAACATAGGTGAAAACTGTGTCAGCACAACAACAAATTCCTATAGTAGTTTTAAAAGAAGGGACATCCGAAACAAAAGGCAACCAAGCACAGAGAAACAACATCACTGCAGCAAAGACAATCGCTGAAATTGTTAGAACATCGCTGGGACCACGGGGTATGGACAAGATGCTGGTAGATACTCTTGGTGATGTCACGATCACCAATGATGGTGCAACTATTTTAAAAGAAATTGACGTCCAGCATCCTGCTGCAAAGATGATGGTCGAGATCAGCAAGGCTACAGACAACGAAGTAGGTGATGGGACAACTTCAACAGTAGTCCTTGCAGGCTCACTGTTGGAGAAAGCCGAAGAGCTTGTCACAAAGAATGTCCATCCAACCGTAGTTGTTGAGGGCTTCAAGAAGGCATCACAGAAAGCAATTGAAACTCTCAAAGAAATCGCTACAAAGATTGATCCCGCAGACAAGACATTTCTGAACAAAATATCAAGAACATCGATGGCTTCAAAGATGGTATCGGCAGATTCAAAAGAGCTTTCTGATATGGTCGTTGATGCAGTTCTAGCCGTTGCCGAGAAATCAGGTGATCAACACAAAGTAGATGTCGATAACATCAAAGTAGAGAAGAAGGCAGGCGGATCGATACGTGATACCAAATTCATCCACGGAATAGTGCTTGACAAAGAAGTTGTTCATGCAGGCATGCCAAAGAGAATCGAAAACGCCAAGATAGCTGTTATCAACAGCGCGCTTGAAATTGAAAAGACAGAGTTTGACGCCAAGATAAACATCAATTCGCCAAACCAGATGCAGCAGTTCATTGACGAGGAAAACAGGATGCTCAAGGCGTTGGTAGACAAAATAGTCAGCAGCGGCGCAAACGTGGTTCTCTGCCAGAAAGGAATTGACGACATCGCGCAGCACTACTTGGCAAAGGCTGGAGTCATGGCTGTCAGAAGAATTAAGGAAAGCGATATGTACAAGCTTTCAAGAGCCACAGGAGCGCGCATTGTAAACAACCTTGATGAGCTTGCCGCAAGTGACCTTGGGTTTGCCAAGGTAGTTGAAGAACGCAAAGTAGAGACAGACAAGTGGGTCTTTGTTGAAGAGTGCAAGAACCCTAGATCTGTGAGTATTCTTGTCCGCGGGGGATCCCAGAGGGTTGTCGACGAAGCAGAAAGATCAGTGCATGATGCAATAATGGCTGTCAAAGATGTAGTCGAGTACCCATACGTTCTTGTTGGAGGTGGAGCTCCCGAGGGTTTGGCTTCACTTAAGCTGAGAGAATGGGCGGCTACGTTATCTGGAAGAGCACAGCTAGCGGCGGAGAAATTTGCAGATGCAATTGAAACAATACCGATCGTCTTGGCAGAAAATGCTGGCATGGATCCGCTTGATACGCAGGTACAGCTGCGCTCAAAGAGCACTGCCACGGGCAAAGCGCGCTTTGGAATCGACGTCATGATCGGTAAGGTGGCAGATCTGGCGACAAAGGATATCTACGAGCCGCTGGCAGTTAAGGAGCAAGTCATCAACGCAGCAACTGAAGCAGCATGCATGATTCTGAGAATAGACGACATAATCGCCGCTTCAAAGTCAAAGGATATGCCAAAGCCAGGCGGACCCGGTGGCGGAATGGGCGACATGGATATGTAGATATGTCCGCCGCTAACTCTTTTTATTGGAAGTGACTTGCAGTGTCTAGGTCCTTGGATTCTGATCTAATTTTAGATATTCTAGGAAATGAAACGCGGCGGAGAATTCTGCACCTGCTTTCTGACGAACCGATGTACTTCAATCAACTGGCCAAGGATATCGGGATAGGGCAGCAGGCAATATTGCGACACCTCTCAACCCTCGAGCAGAGCGGATTTCTTGAAGCATATTCAGAAAAAAGTACACTGGGAGCACCCGACAGGAAATATTACCGGCTCGGCAATTCGTTTGTGCTGAGAATATCTCTTTCAGAAGATGACTTTACAATAAACAACCAGGACATTACAGGACAGCGCCAAAAAGAGTTTAAGAAACATTACGAGATGTTTGAGTCAACGCCCAAGACTATGGGCCATGCTCTGCCGCATCTCCAAGAAAACCTGTCAGCTGTCGAACATGAAATATTAAGCTTGGAGCTGCGCTTGAGCTCTCTGTATGCACTTAAACAGCAAATATTGCACAAACTGCATCAGGTAGCCAGAGAAAATTTTGATGGCAATGAAAGAAAGGTACTCTACAAGATAGTTGAAGGTTCACCAAAGTCAATATCCGAATTGTCAGACATGGCCAATGAGAAGGAATCAAGTCTTAGGACAATAATTGTCAACATGGCAAACAAGATGGATGCAAATAGCGCGCGGATACTATTCAATGACTTAGCATAGGTTGTTTACGGGATAGATTGCTGCATAACTGAATTCTCATTTGATCATGTGGTCAGCTAATTGTCTTTTAGATATGCCAAAAAAATTAAATCATCCTTACAATATTTCGCAATACCAAAATGCGCAAATTATCAAAAGCTCTGATCGCACTTGGAATAGGAATCGCGGTGAATGCCTTGGTAGTTATGGGTATTTTAGCAGTGCCATGTACGCCTGCATTACCACAAGCAAGCACAAACCAAAAACCCGGCACTCTTATCCCAGCCTTTAGTTTGCTCTCAGATTGTTCCCAAGCAAGGACGGCGGGGTATATCATAGTTGGTTTGGCAGACGTCTTTGGCGTAGTAATGGTAGCCTCGGAGTTGAGCAAACACGGCTAAAGAACAAGATATTTACTTTATTTTTTAAACAAACTTTTCAATTTGCTGTTGGCAGTTGCCGATACTTCATACCCGCCTTTAACGTTACTTGAATAAAGCGCCGGGAGAGGGATTTGAATCCAAAGTTCTTGTGCGTGGGTTCAACTTTCCCATTGTTATAGGAGTGTCGCATCGAGCTTTAAAGGTTTCCGGAAAGGTGCCAGAATCCATATATTTTACAAGTATAATATTCTTAAGCTGCATGCCTAAAGGAGATGATGCAAACCTCCCTGCACAAGTCAAGTGTCCAATGTGTGGCAACAAGATGAGCCAGGTAGGCGTCAGGGATGAAACAACTGACTTGACAATGAGCACTCTCAACTACAGCGAATCAGATAAAACCAAGAAAGAGGGCAAGAAGAAGCATTTTGTTCGAACAGCAGTTTTTGTATGCGACAAGTGTCGGAATATTCAATCGTTTCTACTGACAAATCCAAAATTAATGGGCGGAAAGAAAAATTTGCCTACATCGTAAAAAATAAATATTATCTTCTGCATTGTATTGATGTCCCGCGCAGAACGCGAGGTTTTACGTCCGTTAGGTAAAGGCTTGACGTCCGTTGAAATGTCCGATGTGCGCGGGCGATGAAGAACTACGATATGTTCCCCCGCTCCCAATTCCCGTTAACTACTAAGGGGGGCGGGGGCCCATGTTGGTTGTCTGGCAAGCGGTTTTAAGCGATAATCGTGCTACGAGCCAATACGAGCTAGAAATCCAGACAGCTATTTTCCGCCACGCTGAGCTTGTCTATAGCCATCCGATCTTTTTTTAGTATCAAACTAGGATATCAAATACAGGTTTACACTGCGTCGCAACATCACTTCAAGATAGCGGGTTTCAAACACCCTGTAGTCGGTCAAGCTAAAAGTTTTTGAAGCATGCCTCGTGAAGGCAAATCGACTAGCCAACGGGTTCTTTTTCACAACAAACATGCACCAAGTTCATTGCTAAAACAACTGCCTGGGGTTGCAATACAAAGCAAACATAAAGTTATTATCCGTGCTTCAATCGTTTTTCACAGCGTCTTATTTGGCTTGTAGAATGCTGTGTGACCGGATCGCAATGAGGCGCTCTTTCTCCGATACCGCATATGCGTCGGGCTTGAAGAGGTGCAGCGTCTGCAGCGTCTATATCTATTGCAGTTCAATAAGGTGCCCTTGCTGCAGCGTAAGGCTAAGGACACATCCCCGTAGCGCAAAATCAAAGGCCATCCTAAGAAGGATAAGGCATTGAAGAGCTTCGCTTTCTAATGAAACAATAGTTTACTCTGCCATACATTGCAAACGTCTCTCTTAATTCCGGGCCCAAAGCACGCTCTCAATAGTTTGAAGGCTGCAGTATACAGGGAGCATAGCAAAAACCCAAGGCAGGTTGTAAAAATCGAGGACATTGACACGCCAAAGCCAAAACCCAACGAGGTTTTGATAAGGGTCGAAGCTGCGGCGTACAACTACAATGATTTGTGGGGAATCTGGGGCGAGCCCATCAAGATCCCGATGCCTCACATATCGGGAAGCGATGTCGCCGGGACAGTAGTCGAGGTTGGCGAAGATGTTGCCAAGGTAAAAGTCGGAGATAGGGTCGTTTCACATCCGAACCTGACTTGCAGGGTGTGCTACGAGTGCACCTCGGGTCGCGAATACGATTGCCACAGCAGACAGGTCTGGGGATTTCAGACCGGTCCTCTGTGGGGAGGATTTGCGCAGTACACGCACTTGCAGGAAGTCAACGTGGTAAAGCTACCAGATAATGTTTCGTTCAATGACGCTGCCGCGATCTCGATGGTCGGCATGACTGCGTGGCACATGCTGGTGACTAGGGCAAAGATACATCCCGGCCAAACTGTGTTGATAATGGGCGGCGGAAGCGGCATGGGAATAGCTGGCATACAGATAGCTAAGCTGTTCAACTGCGAAGTCATCGCCACAGCGGGAAAAAAGGATAAGATGGACAAGTGCATCGAGCTTGGCGCGGATTACGTTGTGAATCACCGCGAAGAGGGTTGGCATAAGAAAGTACGAGAAATCACTAACAAGGAGGGCGTTGACATAATCTACGAGCACATCGGCAAGTCTACTTTTCCGCAGGAAGTCGGGTTGCTCAAGATGGGTGGCACGCTTGTATCCACAGGCGCAACTACAGGCTATGATTCGACAATCGATCTCAGATATCTATTCTTCAGAGGCATCAACCTTCTTGGAGCCACGCAAGGAACAAAGACAGGGCTCGAGGAAGTGATACGGTGGGTAAGCAGGGGCAAGATAAAACCAGTGATCGACACAATCCTTCCATTTAGCAACATGGTTGAAGGACATGTCAAGATGGCAGACTCGCAGCTGTTTGGCAAGATACTGACGACTCCTCAGAAGCTATAGGAGGTATTTTAAAAAGTGTCGGCATTCAAATTTGGAACTGCAATCAACTGCATAGATGGAAGGACCCAGCAACGCGTAATAGACTACATGGCGCAAAAACACGGAGTTGACGGCGTTGATATGGTCACGTTTCCAGGTGCAGATGGAATATTTTCTAGCGAGGGGCGCGCAGCGGAAGTCGAGCTTGCCAGAAGAGCAGTTTCGATCTCTGTAGAGAGGCATGGCTCCAAGGTCATAGCAGTCGTTGGGCACCACGATTGCGCTGGTAATCCTGTGGATAAGGAGCGACACTATATGCACATACGACGAGCGGTTGAGAAAGTGCAGTCATGGGGCTTTGCTGCTCGGATCATCGGGCTGTATGTCAATGACAACTGGCAGATCGAGGAAGTCAGTCAGATTTTACTGACGTGAGATAGTTATGAACGACAAACCTTCCTATTTCTACAGTAAGGTAATGTCCCTTGATTGTCCCATGATAGGTCATGTAATTCGAGAAACAGAAGACAAGATAGTTGTGTTTGGTCTGGGCGACGAAAGATATGATATTCTAAAGACAGAGATACAATCCGACAACGGTGTGCGAATAATGGTAGGCCTGCCATTATACGAGATTGCAAGGAGATACAAAAGAAGCAGAAGGGAATCTCTGCCAAAGTCTAGGAACGATCCTGATGCCTCGCGCCAAATTTCATCTGAAGGCAAGAAGGAACGTCAGATGCAATCGCTCGGCAACAAAAGCGTCGTCACGATGGACAAGGAACATGTCGGGCACATCATCAGCGAGACAAAGAACAAGATAATTGTTTTTGGACACTACATGTACAGATTCGACATTCCTAAATCAGAAATACTTTCGATAGACGCGAAAAACATTGTTATCCTGAGAATGCGCTATGATAGCGTATTCAGATACGGGGTTGACAGAAACGCTCCTTTGCCTGAGATGCAATTCTCAAAGCCTTAGGTGATGATATTGTATTGCGCATCAAAGTGCTTCAGTATCTACTGAAAATGCAAGTACAGAATCCGTGATATCGAATTTTACGTTTTTCACTCCAAAATCTTCAAAGAGAAAGCGATATTGCTCTGCCAGATACATCGACCACTTCTTGCCCATTTCATGCTGGATGGTGTATGAATGCTTGGAATAATTGACGTCGTGCCTGTATGGATAGCCTGCGATCCTTATCCAAGTTTCAACAACATCTAGAGCAGATGTCATGTTGTATTCGTTTCTGAGCATCAGCACAAAGTTCTTGGTCTCTTTTTTTGCAATATATTCTGCAATCTTGACGAGCTGCTCCTCTGTGGCAAATTCCAGCAATCTGAGAATCAGGCCTTTTCTGACTGTGATAAAGCCAGCCTTTGCAGCATTTGAATGCCAGTCCACATGCTGTCGAAATATCTGACTGGCCATTGTGTTCAGGCTAATTTCTTTCTGCAAGGCCTCTTTGCGCAGCTTCTCAATGAGATTGCTATCTAGCCTGAAAGCGATGGTCTCTGTTTTCCGTCTTTCTTCGGACAAGCTTGTCAGATTTGGTCAGCCCGAAGATAAGGGATATGACGTTAGGATAAAGATGTTGTGTTATTACATGAATTTCGGCGACATTCCACTGAACGCTAGGTGCAGTCAAGATCTATTGTTGATCAAGATCTTGTCTGCACTGCCGTTCTGGTCCTCTAGTCTTTGATTATTGTAACAATGGAAGCAGACTTGTTTTCTATTGATCGTTGTAAACGACAGGTCATTGTAGAACGTCTTGCATTGTGCGCAGAACTTCATGCCCATGCATCTGCTTGCGTAGCGCAATCAATATACGAGCTTGCCGTTCTGCCGCAGTTTTTGCTAGTCAAACATCTGGCCTCTTTCATATCTGCCACCTATATGAAACTGTTTATTGGCATGGTGTTTGCAGTGCAAACCTGATCGTTAAGTTGTATGATTCACAAATCAATTATTTCACCAAATGGCAATACTGTCAACTTTAAAAATCATTCAGCAATCAGGTCCAATGGCACACTTGTATTATATAACAAAATGGAGAGCTAAAAAGTTCTTGTCAAGTCCGGGGGCATACGTGCCGCAAGTGACCTAGGCATTTTCTGTCATTATGTGGTTAAGGCATGAAACAAGCTTGGCACGCTGGTCTTCAGAAAAGGTGTCGATGTCCTGCTTGGTCATCTTTTCAAACGGCTTGTGATCAAGGTACCGGGTGAGCCAGATTAGCAGTTGATCTTGCTTTCGGCAGTAGATGTTCTGATGTTCTGTTCGATTTGCTCGGCCAGAATATAGTTGAAGATTGTGGAGGTATTTTTGAAGCTGATTCTTGCAAGTGCCTTTAGCCTTGAATTAAACGCCTTCCTTGACATTCCAATAGTGATTGAATCGATGCTTCTGTCAATTGCCTGCAAGCCTTCGCCTTTGAGCCGCCTGCGCTCAGCAGCCCCGACAGAGTCTACTGTTGATAGAGCTGGGCGGTATGGCCGAGTGAAGTATAACTGCTGTTGCCGCCGCCTTAAGGCGATTGTAGATGTTTTCTGTGACATCAAGTTGCCAGTTGCCTGCTTTTCGCTCTCTTCGGCTTTATAGCGTTCGCTGATACCCTCATGCAAAGCGCCGGGAGAGGGATTCGAACCCTCGGGACCCTTACGGGTCACAAGCTGGCTGGCCTTGCAGAAATTCCAGGCTTGCGCCCTACCGGGCTAGGCGACCCCGGCACCTGCACTTTTTCAATCGTATCTGTATATTAATTAAAGGGTCATTTTGTTGCATAATGAGTATAGGTTGGACCGGGAGTAATATTATGTGCAACAATAGCATCCTAGTTTCAAATTCTAGTAACCAAACATGGACCAATAATTTCGATAATAATTCTGACATATTAGATTCGTCAACACCCTCA
>JAJPHX010000118.1 GCA_021325075.1 Nitrososphaeraceae archaeon
AGCCGCTACTTCAAGTCGATTCAGGGCAACCCTGGCCTCGATGCGGCAATGATAGTGATAACGTCGCTTGGCGACGTCACGACGCTGTTTCTCTTTGGCATCGTAATCACAATAATCAGGCGCACGCGCAAAGTCGGGATGGTCTTTCTGATAGTGCTGGTGGTGATCGTTGTTGCAGTGATGTACACAAAGCCTCTGATTGGGAGGCCGGTGCCGCCTTATAGCTTTACGCCGGCAGTGCAGCTACCAAACAATTTCACCCTTGAAAATGACAGCCTGTCGCCTATTTCTGCCGGCCTGTCCTATCCTTCAGGCCATGCCGCCCGCGCGACAGCGGTGGCGTTTGTAGTCGGCTACGCGCTCTATAGAAAGTCCAGATGGGCAGGATATCTAGTATGGGCCTTTCCTGTGATAGTTGGGATATCGCGCATTTATGTAATGCAACACTATCCTACAGACATTGTCGGCGGGTTTCTCTTTGGAGGAATCCTCTCAATAGTGTTGAGCAGCGCGATGAAGCTTGACCAGCCATTCTTGATGTCCAGGTTCAAGGGAAAGGAAGGCGAAACGCCGGAAGACAGCCTCCGGCGCTAGTTACTTCCGCCTGCAAAAACTCCTTTTAGCCTTGTGGTTCTGGCTATGATCGGAATAGCCATCGCGAGTGCAGCCAGCGCAGCTACCAGTGCAATCGGAAACTCGGGTGTCACGACGATGTTAAAGTCTGCATTTTCGACAAAATTGCCTGGGTCAGAGGAACCCACCGCATCTATCATGACGCTGACTTTGAAAGGACCGCCATCCTTAAAGTTCACTTTTTGTTGTCCCGAAGTGCCTTGCGTAAACTGGTTTTTCAGATCCACTACCGGGTTGCCTTTTGAATCCGTAACCTTGAAGTTATAGGCGACGCTCTGGATCGGTCTATGCGCGTTATCAAAGAAGCTAACGTCAAACGTCGTGTCGGCTCCAGGCTTTATTTCCGCCGGCGTCCAGTTCAGATCAATGAAATACCTGCCTGTGGCGGTAGTCTGTTCTAGAGGAGGCTTTGGCACTTCAGTGACGCTTGTGACCTCCTTAGGCTTGCCCGTTCCCATGGCTAGCAATTCAAACTTGTATTGAATTGGAGGATTGCCTGTAGTAATATCCGCGTATGTTAGCGCTTTTACTGGGAATGGAAATTCATTTACTACCCAGATGACATTATCAACTGATTTGTGATAGACAATCTTTGTAGTGTCAAATGTCCCGCCCTGTACTGTTACTTTTTCGTTACCAGATGGCGCGATGGGAGAACCGCCAATAGAGGCAATCTTGCCCCATGTTGGGGCGCTCAAAGATTGCCCAGGCTTTGGAACATAAGCGGAAAGCCAGTCAAGTGAGTCCTTATAACCATTGACGTAAGGATTCATTTCTTTTGGAATCTGCGTGCCCTTGCCAAGCACACTCATGTCAAGGGAGCTCAGGTTCAACGTCCCATTAAAGACTGTACCTTGGTCAATTGCATATGTCGGAGCAATCCAGTCTCCTCTATCGTCCTGTTTTTCAAAATATATTGTCAATGTAAACGGCCTGCCATTATTTACGTCAAAGTCCTGGATCTGGTAGGTCACATACGTGTTTGATTGTGCACCTTCGCCAACGTACCAGTTGTTGTCAGCCGCATACGCATTTTTCAAAAGCCCAGCCGTGGCAACAATCATACTGCCAACCAGCAGGCTCATCATGATGGACATCGCTTTGTTGACCTGCATTTGTTAATACTATATAGGCGGTCGTTAATATAATATCTGATTAACATAGTTAGTGAATGACTCCTTTCCGGTAACTTATAGATACTTTAATGCTCATATTGTAGGCTGTCACGCTGCTCAAGCCACTGTGGAAATCTTTAATTCCCGTTGAAAGGTAATAACAGTAGGATGAGCACGCCTGCTCTTTTGATGAACATCGCCGGCTCTGAGTGGATTATAATAGTGCTACTGGGACTCGTCCTGCTCTTTGGCACGAAAAAACTACCACAGTTTTCCAGAAGCATTGGAAAAGCCATGGGAGAGTACGAAAAAGCAAGAGAGATGTTCAGGCGCGAAATGGAAAATGCCACCCAGCAGGCCACTGGCATCAGCAAGACACCCAACATAAACGGCCCCGTTGCCACTGAGCGGGAGAAGCTCGAAACGATAGCAGCATCACTTGGCATCGACGACTATGCAGGCCTGAGTGATGAGGACCTGCGCACGCTCATAACAAAGAGGATGGCAAACTAGCCTATAGTTTTCAACACTTAAATACACAACTTTTGCAGAACAAACCCATGTCAGCAACAATCAACCCGTTTGAGGTTGCTCTGAAACAGCTTGACGAAGCGGCAAAACTGATAAAACTAGACAAGGGTTTACATCAAGTTCTGGCAAGTCCAAAGCGCGTGCTTACCGTGTCGCTGCCAGTAAAAATGGATAACGGCGAAATCCGCGTTTTCACCGGCTTTCGCTCGCAGCATAACGACGCCCGGGGCCCATACAAGGGAGGCATACGCTACCACCCACAGGTCAGCATCGACGAGGTCAAGGCGCTTTCAATGTGGATGACCTGGAAATGTGCTGTAGCAGACATTCCATATGGCGGCGGCAAGGGTGGCATAATTTGTAATCCAAAGCAAATGTCTGACGGCGAGCTGGAGCGCATGACAAGGCGCTACGCATACGCAATTGCAGACATTATCGGCCCGCACACTGACATCCCGGCACCAGACGTCTATACTGGCGGAAAGGAGATGGCTTGGATCATGGACACTTACTCGGCGCTCAAGGGCAACTATGTCCAGCCTGAAATAATTACTGGCAAGCCAATCGCAATTGGTGGTTCTCTTGGAAGAAACGAAGCAACCGGACGCGGCCTTGCGTTCACAGTTAGAGAAGCGGCAAAGAAGCTGAAGATAAACATGAAGGCTGCAACAGTTGCAGTGCAGGGTTTTGGCAACGCCGGCCAATTTGCATCGCAATTAGTAGAAGAGCAGGGTGCTACAGTCATTGCGGCGTCTGACTCAAAAGGTGGAGTCTATAACAAGACCGGAATGAAGATTGAAGCTCTGCGAAAGCACAAGGAAAAGACGGGCTCTGTAGTCGGATTCTCTGGTGCAAAATCGATGAGCAATGAAGAGCTGCTTGAAACCGAGTGCACTATTCTGATACCTGCTGCACTTGAAAACCAGATAACTGGCAAGAACGCCAGCAAGGTAAAAGCGAAAATAGTGGCAGAAGCGGCAAACGGTCCAACAACTCCGGATGCAGACGACATACTATTCAAGAACAAGATACTGGTAATCCCGGACATTCTGGCAAATGGTGGCGGAGTTACAGTTTCGTACTTCGAGTGGCTGCAGAACCTGCGCAGGGAATACTGGACAGAGGCCGAGGTCAATGAAAGGCTAGACAAGAATATCACAAAGTCATTCCTTGACACCTACGACACATCGGAAAAATACAGCGTCAACATGCGCAAAGCAAGCACTGTCCTTGCAGTCAACAGGGTAGTCGAGGCAGTAAAGATAAGAGGACTCTGGCCATAAGCGCCAGTCTTTCAACTTTTTTTCTTATTTCGTTTACTATTTGCGCTAATAATCAAATAAAGGAAAAAGGTCTCGTTTACTCTGTGCTGAACGAGTGTCCACACGAGCAACTCTTTGTCACGTTGGGGTTGTTGATCTTGAAGCCCGAACCCATCAGACTCTCGATATAGTCAATGTTGGCACCTTTCAGGTATTGCTGGCTGTAGCTGTCAAGCAATAGCTTTACGCCATTCTGCTCAATGACCTTGTCGTCTTCGTCTGCCTTTTCCTCAAACCCCATGCCATAAGACAAGCCTGCACATCCTCCGCCTGAGACGTAAACCCTCAGGTACAGGTTGGCATTGCCTTCCTGCTTCATGAACTCGGCAACCTTTTCGGCTGCCTTTGGGGTTATTGTTACTGGTGTCTGCTGAATACTTTCCATACGGGCTAAATTGCCCTTTTTAATATAATAAGTTTTTCCCCTTACTTAGTGGGTGCTTCGGCGGTTGCTGGCTTTTCCTCTGCCTTTGGTTGCTCTTTCTTCTCGGCAGGC